>JBBDWW010000260.1:0-3653 GCA_040902645.1 Dongiaceae bacterium
TTCGAGGATCCACACCGCGAGCGGAATGTTGAAGAGGCAATGTGCCAGCGCGACCGCGATATGGGTGTCGAAGAGGCCGACCGCGGAATAAAGCTGGAAGAAGGGAAGGGCGAACACGGCCGGCGGCGCCATGCGGTTGGTCAAAAGCCAGAAGAAGAGATGCTTGTCGCCGAGGAAGCGATAGCGCGAGAAGGCGTAAGCTGCAGGCAACGCGGCTGCGACCGAGATGACCGTGTTGATGACGACATAGATGATCGAGTTGATATAGCCATTATACCAAGTCGGGTCGGTGAAGATGACGATGTAGTTCTCGAGCGTGAAGTTGTTCGGCCACAGCGTGAAGCCGCCGAGAATCTCGTTCGTCGTCTTGAACGACATGTTGAGCAGCCAATAGATCGGCAGCATGAGGAACAGGATGTAGAGGGTCGGCACCAGCCAGCGCAGGCGTGTCATCACTGTTCCTCGTTCCGCATCATCAGCGTGTAGAAGATCCAGCTCAGCAGCAGGATGATCAGGAAATAGATCAGCGACATGGCCGCGGCCGGGCCGAGATCGAACTGGCCGAGCGCGATCTTCACGAGATCGATCGAGAGGAAGGTCGTCGCATTGCCGGGCCCGCCGCCGGTCAGGACGAACGGCTCGGTATAGATCATGAAACTATCCATGAAGCGCAGCAGCACCGCGATCGTCAGCACGCGCTTCATCTTCGGCAGTTCGATATATCGGAACACCGCCCAGAACCGGGCGCCGTCGATCTTGGCCGCCTGGTAATAAGCATCGGGAATCGCGATCAGCCCGGCATAGGCGAGCAGCACGACCAGCGACGTCCAATGCCAGACATCCATCAGGATGACGGTGAACCAGGCGGCGAGCGGCTGTTGCGTATAGTTGTAGTCGAAGCCCATGCCGTTCAGCAGGTTGCCGAGAAAACCGATATCCGGCAGGGCGAAGATGTTCCAGATCGCGCCGACCACGTTCCACGGGATCAGCAGCGGCAGCGCCATGAGAACGAGGCAGACCGAGACCCAGGGCCCACGGCGCGGCATCGCGAGCGCGATGGCAACGCCGAGCGGGATTTCGATCGCGAGGATGATGAAGGTGAAGGCAAGCTGGCGCAGCAGCGATGCGTGGAAGCGCTCCGATGCCAGCGTCTGCTGGAACCAGGTGACGCCTTCCCAGAAGAAAATATTGTCGCCGAACGTCTCCTGAACCGAGAAGTTCACGACCGTCATCAGCGGAATGACTGCGTTGAACGCGACCAGGACGACGACCGGCAGCACAAAGATCCATGCCCGCTGGTTATGCGTCTTGCGGTTCATGTGACAGCCCAGCCATCGGCGTAGACCTGCGTATGCGCCGGATCGAGCCGGATCCGCGCTTCATCCGCCGGCAGCGCCGACCCTTCGGCGAGAAGCAGATTGATCGCTGTCTCGCCATGCCTGGTTTCGACGATATGGAAGCGCCCGGCATCGCTCACCTTGGCGATCCGGACGGGGATGCCGTCATCGGCGAAGCGCACGAACTCGGGCCTGACGCCGATCTCGAATTTGGCGGCGCCGGCGGGAACCGTCGGCCGGGTGCGGGTTTCGATCGCGATCCCGTCAAAATGCGCGACGCCGTTCTCGATCGTGCAGGGCAGCAGGTTCATGCCCGGCGAACCGATGAAATGCCCGACGAACGTATGCTGCGGGCGCTCGAACAGATCGACCGGCGTGCCGATCTGGACGACGGCGCCGTCATGCATGACGACGACCTGATCGGCGAAGGTCAGCGCCTCGGTCTGGTCGTGCGTCACATAGATCATGGTCGCGCCGACCTGCTGATGCAGTTCCTTCAGCTTCGAGCGAAGGATCCATTTGAGATGCGGGTCGATGACGGTCAGCGGCTCGTCGAACATGATCACATTGACGTCCGAGCGGACGAGGCCACGACCGAGCGAGATCTTCTGCTTGCCGTCGGCCGTGAGGCCTGCGGCGCGCTTCGGCAGCATGGCCGAAAGATCAAGCATGGCCGCGATCTCGCGCACCCGCTTGTCGACGGTCGCTTCGGGAACGCCGCGATTGCGCAGCGGGAAGGCGAGATTGTCGTAGACCGTCATCGTGTCGTAGATGACGGGGAACTGGAACACCTGCGCGATATTGCGCTGCTCGGGCGAAAGCGGCGTCACGTCGCGCTCGTCGAAGAACACTTTTCCTTCGCTCGGCGTGACCAGCCCCGAGATGATGTTGAGGAGGGTCGTCTTGCCGCAACCGGAGGGCCCCAGCAGCGCATAGGCGCCGCCATCGGCCCAGTCGATCGTCATGCGTTTCAGCGCATAGTCGCTGTCGTCGCGCGGCGCGGCGGCATAGCTGTGGCGCAGATCGACCAGGCGGATGTTCGCCATCAGCCCGCCCTCAGGGCCGTAAGGGTTTGCGTGACCGTCATGCCGCCACCAGCCGCTCGTCGCGGTCGAACAGGAAACAATGGCTGGTATCGATGAAAAGCCGCGCCTGCTCGCCGACGCCGAACGGGTGCACGCCATGCGACAGCGAGACCCAGGTGCCCTCGTCGACCGCGAAATGAACCGTCGTTTCCGAGCCGCTGATTTCGCTGATCAATACGCGCCCGTCGATCCCGGTGGCGTTGCGGGCTGGGGTCGGCGTGATGTGATGCGGGCGGATGCCGAGCGTATAGCTGCCGTCGGGCAATGCCGCATAGCGCCCTTCGGCTGGCCAGCGCACATCGCCGCTCAGCACGAACTGGCCGCGATCCTTCACAACCGGTGCGGTATTGATCGGCGGATCGGAGAAGACCTGCGCGGTCCGGAGATTGCCCGGCTGGCGATAGACCTTCGCGGTTTCGCCGAACTGCGTCACGCGGCCTTCATGCAGCGTCGCGGTATGGCCGCCAAGCAGCAAGGCTTCGGTCGGCTCCGTCGTCGCATAGACGACAGTGCAATGCCGGTCGGCGAAAAGGCGCGGCAGTTCCTCGCGCAGCTCTTCGCGCAATTTGTAATCGAGATTGGCGAGCGGCTCGTCAAGCAGAACGAGATCCGCATCCTTGACCAGCGCGCGGGCGAGGGCGGTTCGCTGTTGCTGGCCGCCGGAGAGCTGGCTCGGCCGTCGCCCCAGCATCGGCGTGAGTTTGAGAATCTCGGCGACGCGGTGCACCCGATCGCGGATCTGCGTTGACGGCACGCGACCGACCCGCAGCGGCGAGGCGATGTTGTCGTAGACCGTCATCGCCGGGTAATTGATGAACTGCTGATAGACCATCGAGACGTTGCGCTTCTGCACCGACACGTTGGTCACATCGCGGCCGTCGAAAAAGATTCTGCCCTCGGTCGGCTTCTCGAGCCCGGCCATCAACTGCATCAGCGTCGTTTTGCCGGCGAGCGTCGTGCCGAGCAGGATGTTGAACCCGCCCTCATTCAGTGTGAGGCTGGTCTCGTGGATATGCGTCTCGTTGCCGACACGCTTGACGACGCTTTTCAGCTCGATCGACATAGCGCCGACACTGGTCCTGATGCCTCAAAAACTCAATGGAGTGCGGCTGGAAACCGGCAGCTCCGGGACGCCGCGTGGCGTCCCGGAGCTTTCCGGCCGATAATGATCGACCGTCAGTTCGCCGACCAGCGCTCGACGAGTTCGTCGTAGGGGATCGTCTCGCCCTGC
>JBBDWW010000261.1:0-3632 GCA_040902645.1 Dongiaceae bacterium
CCGTCGGGCTCCTCTGCACGGGGCAGATCGCGCGCCACTTCGGCCTCCCCTGGCGCAGGACCCGGGGGTCAGGTCTTGGACCCGGGGGTCAGGTCTTGCATTCGCACAAATCGGACCGCGAGCAGCCCCCCAGCTCACGACGATCGCCGCCTCGCGCGCTCGGCCGGCCGTCGCTCGTGTTGGGGGGGTCAGGTCTCGCGATTCTTTCCGGGAGACCTCGCCTGGGTCGCTCCCCCGTTGGACACCTCGGGCGCGTCAGAGGGTTACGCGGCAAGCTGCGAGTTGAAGCCGAGCTCCTCCCAGAGCCAGCCGACCTCCGGCCACGCTCTGCCCTCGCGGCGGGCGCGCTCGGCTCTGTTCTCGATCGCGCGCAGCAGAAGCTCGAGCTCGTCGCGGAGGGTCGGGACGTCTGCGGCCGCGCGCGGCGTCAGTCCTTCGAGTCGCGCGAGCGGCTCGTCCAGCCAGCGCCGCAGGTAGCCGGCCAGGAAGTCGGCCGCTGACGCTTCGGCCTCGACCGGAGCGGGCGCCGGAGCGGACCGAGGACGGTCGTACTCGAACGGCACGATCTCGCGCTCGACCAGTTGCGCGCCGGCGGCAAGGCGCTGCGTGACAAGCATGAGCGCGCGCTCCAGTCTCGCTCCGGAGATCGCGTCGTAGCGAAGCTCGTCGTCGGCGAGGACGATCGCCGTCTGCCGGCCGATGCGCTGAAAGCCTATCTGGGTCGGCATGATGTGACGGCGACCATCGAACGGATTGCGAGCGAAGGTGGACCGACGGGCAAGCTTCTGGTCGAGCGCGCAGTCGAAATGGGGGGCGATCTGCTGGCGATGGGCGCGTACGGCCATAGCCGTGTGCGCGAACTCATTCTGGGGGGTGCTACCCATCACGTCATCGCCAATGGCGGCATCACCGTTCTCATGGACCATTGAGGCGATGACGGCAATCGAGGGCGAGCGCCCCATAAGCGTGCAAGCGCGCGGCCGGCCATGAGCGGCGACAAGCGCGTTCTGGTTCTGACCGGTGCCAGCCGCGGCATCGGGCATGCGACCGTCAAGCGCTTCAGCGACGAGGGCTGGCGAATCGTAACCTGCAGCCGCGAGGATGTGCCGGACGCCTGCAAACGCGACCCCAACTGGACGGATCATATTCCAGCCGACCTTGCCGATCCGGCGAGCGTCGGCAGTTTCGTTACCCGCACTATCGAGGTCCTCGACGGATCGGCGGTACATGCACTGGTCAACAACGCGGCGATTTCGCCCAAGGCGGACCATGCCGAACGCCTTGGTTGCCTCAATGGCGATATCGCCCGCTGGCGCGAGGTGTTCGAGTTGAATTTCTTTGCGCCGCTGGTTCTGGCACGCGGCCTCGCGGAACCTCTGGCGCGGGGCAAAGGCTCGATCGTCAACATCACCTCGATCGCCGGCCATGCGATCCACCCGTTTGCCGGCTCGGCCTATTCCACGTCGAAGGCGGCGTTGTCAGCCCTGACGCGTGAGATGGCCGTCGAGTTCGCGGAGCTCGGTGTGCGCGTCAACGCGGTCGCACCGGGCGAAATCGAGACCGGCATGACCGGTCCCGAATATGAGAGCCTCATCCCGCGCATTCCGATGCATCGCATGGGCCAGCCGGAGGAGGTGGCGGCCGCCGTTTACCGGCTCTGCACCGACGATTTTCGCTATGTGACCGGCACCGAGATCTTCGTCACCGGCGGCCAGCATCTGTTTTGAGATCGCCGGGCGCTGGCCCGGATCTAATCGCGCCTGATCGATGCGGCGCGATCGCGGAACCAGCGGCGCCGCGCTTCAAGCTGTTCCATATCGTGATCGAGCCAGTCCACCAGTGACGCGGGCAACCTATCGCCGCGGCCGCGCAAATCCGTAAGGCGGGCGAGCTCGCGTTCGCAGGCTTCCTGCATCATCTCGAGCTGGCCGATCCGTTCGACCGGCTCAAGCACGTCGAGAAAGCGCAGCTTGAGTGCGATCACCAGTTTGTTGAACTCGCCGAGCGGCCCGCGGATATTGGCGCCGAGCAGGCGTTTCAGTTCGGTGCGTCCATTGTCGGTGAGCGTCAGCACCGGGTCGGTATCGCCTTCGCCGCCGGGTATTCCCGCCACCAGCCCTTCGATGCGCAGCACTTCGACCGGCGGACCCAGCAGATCCAGCGAAGGCCCGACGATGCGCCCGGTAAACCGGCGCACTTCGGCCGCCAGATCGGCATAGCGTCGCGGGCCTTCAGCCAGGATGCCGAGTGCGGCGAGGCGGGTCGCTTCCGCGGGGATAAGGCTGTGGTCTTTGTACATGTCTCGGTCGCGCCGGACGGATCGTTGTCGGAACACAGGATAAGGCGGCTGGCGCGACAGCGCCAGAAGGGGCGGAGAGCGCCCCTATGCGGCCGCGAGTGAGGCGGCTAGTTGCGGATGCCGCGCAGCCGTTCGCTCCGGCGGCGCAGCAGTTCGACCGTCGTCAGCAGGCAGATCGAAATGACGATCAGAACCGTCGCCGCGGCGGTGATGGTCGGGCTGATGATTTCTCGGATGCCGCTGAACATCTGCTTCGGGAGCGTGCGCTGTTCGGGGCTGGCGATAAACAGGACCACCACCACTTCGTCCCACGAGGTGACGAACGCGAACAAGGCGCCGGACAGCACACCGGGCAGGATCAAAGGCAGCATGACCTTGAAAAAAGTCCGGACCGGATTGGCGCCAAGGCCAGCCGCCGCCCGGGTCAAGGTGTGATCGAAACCCATCAGCGTGGCGGTCACGGTAATCACCACAAATGGCGTCGCCAGCACGGTATGGGCCAGAATGATCCCGGGATAGCTGTTGGCGAGCCCGATCAGCGAATAGAGGAAAAAGATCGCAACGCCGGTAATCACGATCGGGCAGACCATCGGCGAAATCAGAATGCCCATGACCAAGGCGCGGGCCGGAAAGTTCGCTCGGCTGAGCCCGAGCGCGGCGAGAGTGCCGAGGAAGGTCGCGAGAATGGTGGTGCAGACCGCGATGATCGCGCTGTTTTTGAGCGCGATCGTCCAGCGATCATTGAAGAAGAAATCCTCGTACCAGCGCAACGACAGCCCAGGCATCGGATATGTGAAAAACATCTCCGAATTAAACGAGAGCGGCATGATCACCAGAATCGGCGCGATCAGATAGAAAAAGACCGCCGCGCAAATGATGCGCAGCGTGTAGTGCCAGACCTTCTCGACCGGCGTTGCGTAAGGGGATGCCGCCATTCTTCGATCCTAGCCGAGCTTCATCCGGTCGATGCCGACCAGCTTGTTGTAGATGATGTAAATCACGAAGGTGATAAGGAGCAGGATGACGCCCAATGCGCCGGCCATGCCCCAATTGAGCTCCTGGTTGGTATAAAACGCGACGAAGTAGCTGACCATCTGGTCCGACGGACCGCCGACCAGTGCCGGCGTGATGTAGTAACCGAGACAAAGGATGAAGGTCAGCAGGCAGCCGGCCGCGATGCCCGGAACGGTCTGCGGGAAATAGACCCGCCAGAACGCGTAGAAGGGTCCCGCGCCCAGAGAACGGGCCGCGCGAACGTGCGAACTCGGGATCGTCTTCATCACGCTGTAGATCGGCAGCAGCGTGAACGGCAGCTGGATATGGGCCATCGCGA
>JBBDWW010000262.1:0-3619 GCA_040902645.1 Dongiaceae bacterium
TTCATGCGGGCAACGATTGTTGCAGGCGAAGATGTCCTGATCGGTCTGGAACAGCGCAATCTGCTTGCCGTCGAGTCGCACGACGGCGCGTCCACTTTGCTCCAGTTTTGCCCGGCTTAAGGCCAGAACCCAATGTGCCGCCATGCGATCCGCCCTCCATTGTAACTTAGGGTCGGAATGCCGCGATCCCAAGTCAACCCGAGGCGAATTGGGGTTTTACATTTTGTGGTTATTGGCGCCAGATTTACTGGCCTTTCTGCATATTGCGGCCGGCATCCATCGGCGTGTCGGGATCGAGCGGGTAGATCGGCCGGCGCACCTTGTCGAACGGGAACAGCGCGTAGTCCGACGCCGTCACGCCGACGCCGTCGACCAGCACGATATGCTTGGCGATCGGTTCGAAGCCGGCGCGGAAATGCTGCCGCGACTTGATCAGCAGATATTTCTTCGCGGTCGGATCGATGCCGCAATGCGTGAACACGCCGAGATCGAACGGCTCCGTTCGTTGTTCGCTGATCAAAATCTGAACCTTGCCGGTATCGAGCACGACGGTGCGCCCGATATTGACGGTGACACCGGTCATCATCGGGCCGGTCACCTTCCAGCGCCCGTCGGTGATGCAGCGCACCCGCCCGGTCAATTCCAGCGGTTCGCCTTTCTTCTGGATCGTCGGCATATCGGTGCGGCCACCGACCTTCAGCGTCACGGTGGCGCCAACCCCCGCTTCGACCAGTTTCGCGACCGCTTCGGGATCGCAGATCGGGCCGGCGGCGACATCCTCGAAGCCGCGCTTTATGACTTCATCGAGCAGCAGCATCACATCCTGCGTGCCGCCCGATGCGGTGTTATCGGCATGATCGACCAGAATGATCGGCCCGCCGGCCTCGCGACCGCCATCGAGCGTCTGGGCGCGTTTCAGCGCCGCATCCATCGGCGCGCCGTTGAACAGCAAACCCTCGCGCTTCTCCCAGGCTTCGGCGAACAAACTATCGAGCAGCGCCTGTGCTGCGGCCGGATCGCGATCGCCGACGATGATCGCACCGAGCCCGACATGCGGAATATCGGCAAGCGCGAAGCCGCCGAACACCGAGGCGTTCAGCACCTGCCCGCTCGCCTCGGCTGCCTGCGCCCGCGCCATGATCGATTTCATCGGCTCGAATTGCGGCGCATGCGCGAGCGTATGCGAGAGGATCGGCAGCGAACCCCAGACCATCACCGGCACCACCTCGCCCGCCAGCGCGCGTTTCAGCGTCGCGCCGGCACGCCGCCCGGTCTCGTACATGTCGATATGCGGATAGGTGCAATATCCCGTCACGACGGTCGCATTCTCGACGATCCGCCGCGTCAGGTTCGCATGGAAGTCGAGCGACACCGCGATCGGAATGCCGGGTGCGATCTTTCGGATCCGCGCCAGGAGCTCGCCCTCGCCATCGTCGGTATGCTCGGCCACCATCGCGCCATGCAGGTCGAGCAGCACGGCATCGCAGCCGGCACGCACGGCATCGCAGATCGCCCCCGCCATATGCTCATAGGCCTCCCGCGTCACCAGCCCGCTCGGATGCGCGTTCGCGGCGATCGGCACGACCAGCTCGGCCTTTTCTGCCTCGGCGAGGTCGATAAAGGCGGCGATTCCCATATTGGTGCCCTTGAAGGCGGCGATCGCCGCGTCGCCCGTCGGCGGGCCCTTCTTGTCGCCGCGCCCAAACGCCTCGAGCCCCGTCGGCATCGGCGAGAACGTGTTGGTCTCGTGCTCCATCATCGCCACTACGAACCGCCGTGCCATCAAACCTGCTCCTTATCGTTGCCGTCCGACCGCGCCGCTGGGCGACCCTGTCTCTGCGGCCAAACCGAGCGACCTTGTTGCTGCGGGGCCAAGCCGAGCGACCCTGTCGCTCCAGGACCACACAACGTCGCCACCGCTCGGATTTCCGCGCTGGCGCAAGCCTATAGCGGACCCGGCCTAGGCGAAAGGACGCCGGATCGACAATAGTCGTCGGCAATCCCACGATTGCCGCGATCAATTTGTCGGCGATACCGGCCGTCGCTATGCTCCCGCCCGTCCCGACCCAATCCACCCGCCGGAATCTGAATGGCCCGTTTCTCGATCTATTCCCTGGCCCGCAACGCGCTCAGCCATCACGAGAAATGGCCGAAGCTGTGGCGCAGCCCGGAGCCGAAAACGTCCTACGACGTGATTATCGTCGGCGCGGGCGGACACGGGCTTGCGACCGCCTATTATCTCGCGAAGGAGCACGGCATCACCAACGTGGCGGTGCTTGAGAAAGGCTGGCTCGGCGGCGGCAATACCGGCCGCAACACGACCATCATCCGGTCCAACTATCTCTGGGACGAAAGCGCGCATCTTTACGAGCACGCCCTCAAGCTCTGGGAAGGGCTGTCGCAGGATCTGAACTTCAACTGCATGGTCAGCCAGCGCGGCGTGATGAACCTCGCGCATAATCTGCACGACAAGCGCGAGGCGATGCGCCGCGTCAATGCCAACCGGCTGAACGGCATCGATGCCGAGTGGCTGGAGCCGCACGAGGTCAAGGCGTTCTGCCCGATCATCAACGACGCGAAGGACGTGCGCTATCCGATCATAGGCGCAACCCTGCAGCGTCGCGGCGGTGTCGCCCGCCATGACGCGGTCGCCTGGGGCTATGCGCGCGCGGCCGATGCGCGCGGCGTCGACATCATACAGAACTGCGAAGTGACCGGCCTGATCCGCGACGGCGGCCGCATCGCCGGCGTCGAAACCACGCGCGGCACGATCCGCGCGAAGAAAGTGGCGCTGGTCCCGGCCGGCCACTCGTCGGTTCTCGCTGCGATGGCCGATATCAGGCTGCCGGTCGAAAGCCATCCGTTGCAGGCGCTGGTATCCGAGCCGCTGAAGCCGGTCATCGATTGCGTCGTCATGTCGAATGCGGTCCATGTCTATGTCAGCCAGTCCGACAAGGGCGAGCTGGTAATGGGCGCCGGCATTGACTCCTATCTCTCATATGCGCAGCGCGGCAGCTTTCCGATCATCGAGCATCAGCTCGGTGCCTGCATGGAGCTATTTCCGATCTTCAGCCGCGTGCGGATGATGCGGACCTGGGGCGGGATCGTCGACGTCTGCCCCGATGCCTCGCCGATCATCTCCAAGACGCCGGTCGGCGGTCTCTATATCAATTGCGGCTGGGGCACTGGCGGGTTCAAGGCGACGCCGGGCTCGGGCTGGGTCTTCGCCCATACGATCGCGCGCGACGAGCCGCACCGGCTCAACGCCGCATTCAATCTCGACCGGTTCCGCAGCGGCGCGCTCGTCGACGAGCATGGCGCAGCCGCCGTCGCCCATTGATCGTCGCGCAGTAAGGAGAGCGCTCGCCGATGTTGCTGATCCATTGCCCCTGGTGCGGACCGCGCGACGAGATCGAGTTTCGTTGCGGCGGCGAAGCGCATATCGCCCGGCCGGCGGATCCCGCCGCGCTCGACGATGCCCAATGGGCCGATTTCCTGTTCATGCGTACCAATCCGAAGGGCTGGCATCGCGAGCGCTGGTATCACGGCGCCGGCTGCCGCCGCTGGTTCAACGGCATTCGCTCGACCATCACCCATGAGATCGTCGGCTTCTACAAAA
>JBBDWW010000263.1:0-3612 GCA_040902645.1 Dongiaceae bacterium
TGATTTTCGTCGAGGCGCCGCAATCGATCGAGGAGATGCGCCGCATCTGCTCCGAGATCGCGGCGCCGTGTTTTGCGAACTATCTTGAGGGCGGTCGCACGCCGCTTCTGTCGGCGAAAGAGCTCGAGGATATCGGCTTCGCAGTTGTCGCCTACCCGGTCAGCGCGACCTATGCGATCGCGCGTACCTTGCAGGAGGTCTATGCGATCCTGCGCCGCGACGGCGAGACGGAATCCTTTCGCGAGCGCATGCTGGAGTTCGACGAGTTCAACCGGCTGGTCGGGCTCGACGAGCTGCGCGCGCGGGAAGACGGCTATGCGGCGGAGGCTGCCGGCGGCTTTTCCGGCCAAAAAAGCCAGCCTCCGCGCTAACCGAAAATTCTCCTTCTGATTGACGTATAACCTCCATTCTGCAGGACACTTGCGGCCCCGCCGAAGCGCTCCCATACTCCACTAATCAACCAGAACGGGCGGAACGGGCGCCCGACGGTCAGGGGCATCATGTTTTCCGCGCGCGGCACGCACGTCGAATCGCATGATCACACGCCATACGATGTCGTATGCGCGCTTGGAGACCCGACTCCCAGCGCTGCGATATTGGCAGGTGGCTAATGCCACGCCGGCACGATGCGGCCCTGCTTCAGGCCGTCATCGAGACGGCAGTCGACGGCGTCATATTGATCGATCGCGCCGGCCAGATTCTCATGTTCAATCCCGCCTGCGAACGCCTGTTCGGCTACAGCGCAGACGAAGTAATCGGGCAGAATGTCAAAATTCTGATGCCCGCGCCCTATCGCGACGAACATGACGCCTATCTTGAAAACTATCACCGCACCGGCGACGCGAAGATCATCGGCATCGGCCGCACGGTCGAAGGCCGCCGCAAGGACGGAAGCGTCTTTCCGATGGATCTCTCCGTCGGCGAGTCGGCGAAAGCCGGCAAACCGATCTTCGTCGGCATCATTCGCGACCTGTCCGAGCGGCAACGCCAGGAGCGTGAAATCCGGGAGGCCGCGGCACAGTTGCGCGCCGTCGTCCAAACTGCGGTCGACGGTGTCATCCTGATCGACGCCACCGGTTCGATTAAGATGTTCAATCCTGCCTGCGAGCGGTTGTTTGGTTACAGCGCAGCCGAAGTCATCGGCCAGAACGTCAAGATGCTGATGCCCGAACCCTATCGGGCCGAGCATGACGGCTATCTCGATAACTATCGTCGGACCGGCAAGGAAAAGATCATCGGGATCGGGCGGGAGGTTGAGGGGCGCCGCAAGGACGGCACGACCTTTCCCATGGACCTCTCCGTCGGCGAGGCAAAACAGGAAGGTGCATCGATCTATGTCGGCATGATCCACGATCTGACCGAGCGAAAGCGGTTCGAGCAACAGCTTGTCCAGGCGCAGAAGATGGAAGCTGTCGGCCATCTCTCCGGGGGCATCGCGCACGACTTCAACAATCTTCTGACGGTCATCTCCGGCAATACCGAGTTCCTGATCGAGGCGCTGACGCCCCGTCCGGACCTTCAGGAAATGGCTGAAAATATCATGGCGGCAGGCACGCGCGGGGCTGAACTGACACAGCGCCTTCTGGCGTTCGGTCGGCGCCAGATGCTCGAACCAGAGGAGATCGACTGCAATACACTCATACGCGAGGCCCAGGGTTTGCTGCAGCGAACGCTGCGAGCCGATATCGAGATTCGGACGTCCCTTCATCAAGAATTATCGGCTGCCTATGCCGACGCCAACCAGCTGGAATCGGTAATCCTAAATCTTGCGCTGAACGCACAGGATGCCATGCCGAATGGCGGATTGCTGACAATTACCACGGACAATATGAGGCTCGACGATGACTATCACGACCAGCATCTCGAAGTTCGGCCGGGAGACTACGTATTGATCGCTGTGAGCGATACCGGCGAGGGTATGAATGAAGAAGTGCTTTCGCATGCGTTCGAGCCGTTTTTCACAACCAAGGAGGTCGGGAAAGGCAGCGGTCTGGGATTGAGCATGGTCTATGGATTCGTCAAGCAATCGAACGGCCATGTCGGCATTTATAGCGAACCGATGCTGGGAACCACTGTACGACTTTACCTTCCGGCCGGGACAAGCTCGGCCCGTACCAGACCATTGCCGGATGCCGGGACGCAGCAGGACGCGCTCCCGAGTGGTCGCGAAGTCATTCTGGTGGTGGAGGACGATCCCTTCGTGCGGGCCTATGCCGTGCGCACGTTGCAGACGCTCGGTTACAATGTGATTGCCGCGTTCGATGCGCACGATGCGCTTTCAAAACTCGCTGGCGGGCATATCCCCGATATGTTGTTTACCGATATCGTAATGCCCGGCAACGTCAATGGCTGGGAGTTGGCGCAGCGCGTGGCTGAGTTGCTGCCATCAATGAAAATGATGTTCACATCCGGCTATGCGCTCGAAGCGCTTGCACATAGTGGCCGCCTGCCAGCAAACGCTGCATTTCTGAACAAACCCTATCGGAAATCGGATCTCGCGCAGTTGGTCCGCCACGTCCTCGATTCACGAAAAATCATTCACTGATCGGTGTGCTCAGCTCTCCTGGGGCAGTTGCACCAGGCGACGGGTGCCCTGCGCCACATCGTAGATGTGGAACGAGTTCATGTTGCGCCCGTAGAGATGCAGGCTGAGCACCGGCTTTCGCGTCTCCGGCACGCCGGTCATGTGGATATGATCGGGGTTCGGCACGAAACTGCTGACCGAACCGGTGCCGAGGAGGATGGCGCCGCCGCGCTTCAGGCGAATGCCGGTATCGTTCCGGATCTCGCCATCGACCGCCATGAAATTGCGCTCTTCGAGCACGCCTTCGACGACGCCGACCACGCCCCAGCTTCCATGATCGTGCACCGGCGTCCACTGGCCGGGCTGCCAGACCAGCGCAAACAGCGACAGGTTTCCATCCGGTGCGACAAAAATCGGGTGACGCGCGTAATGGCCGTCATCGGGCTTGCGGTGCGCCGCCGTGAGGAACGCGCCGGCCGCCGGCAATAACTGCTCCATCAACGGTGCGCACGCGACGACGCGATCGGCCGGATCGGTGAGCCGCGCGGCGATCGCGGCGCACGCATCGATAAAGTCGGCAATCGGCGTCGGTTCCATGATTATCCCCCGGTCGACCCGCAGCATGGCACAATCAACCAGCGGGAATCACCGCAATCGACGCAGCACCGGCTATGCCGGAGTAACAAACCGGCGAGCGCGCTATCCGTAGCACCGCCCTTCCTGTAATGTCGGCACATGGACGAAGCAAAATTCGATGCGCCCGCGATGGGCCGCCTCTCCAAAGCTGTCTCTTTCATCTGCGGGGCGGATCATCCCTGCACGGTCGCATTGGCCGCAGCGGCCGAAAGCGGCGCCGAGAAAGACGTGAAGAAGGCGCGCGCCCTCTTTCTCAAGCTGCGACCGAATCAGCGCCAGGCGGCGCTGGTCATGCTCGGGGACCAGGAGGAAGAATAAGGCGTCGGTCACGCCCGCGGCGAACCGCGCTTCCAGGTTCGAGCAATCCGGTTAGAGCAGGCGGATTAAGGCTGGGGTCAGGACTGGCTGGGGCGCCAGGATTCGAACCTGGGATGACGGGACCAAAGCCCGTT
>JBBDWW010000264.1:0-24582 GCA_040902645.1 Dongiaceae bacterium
GCGACCGGCAATCCGCATGCGAAGTTCATGCATTGCCTGCCCGCGTTCCACAATCGCGAGACGGCGGTCGGCGAAAAGATCTTCCAGGCCCACGGCATCGAATGCATGGAAGTGACCGATGAGGTTTTCGAATCGCCGGCGTCCATCGTGTTCGATCAGGCCGAAAACCGCATGCACACGATCAAAGCCATTCTCGTCGCGACGATCGGCGGCTGAGCGATGCTGGTTGTCGTCGCGCTCGGCGGGAACGCGCTGCTGCGCCGCGGCGAACCGCTCACCATGGAAAACCAGCGCGCAAACATAAAATTGGCCGCGACTGCCCTTGCTGCGATCGTCGACGCGGGGCACAGGATCGTGATCTGCCACGGCAACGGTCCCCAGGTCGGACTGCTGGCCCTGCAGGCTGCCGCCTATCGGCCGGAGGAAGCCTATCCGCTCGATGTGCTCGGGGCGGAAACCGAGGGCATGATCGGCTATCTGATCGAACAGGAACTCGAGAATGTCCTGCCCCGGGGCCGGCGGGTCGCCACGCTGCTCACCCAGGTCGAGGTCGATCCGAACGATCCCGCCTTTCGGCACCCGACCAAGCCGGTCGGTCCGGTCTATGATAAGGCAGAGGCAATGGCGCTTGCGGAAAGCCGCGGATGGGCGATCGCGCCGGACGGCGACAAATACCGTCGCGTCGTGGCGTCGCCCTTGCCGGTCCATATTCCCGACATCGGGGTCATCCGCCTTCTGATCGATCAGGACGTGATCGTGATCTGTGCCGGCGGCGGGGGGATTCCGGTTCTGCGCAGGGCCGACGGGAGTCTGGTCGGCGTCGAGGCGGTCATCGACAAGGACCGCACCGGTGCGGTCTTGGCGCGGGAGATCGGTGCGGACGCGCTGCTGCTGTTGACCGACGTCGATGCGGTCTATCGCGATTGGGGCAAGCCGGCGCAGCGGCGAATCAGGCGGGCTTCGTCCGATGCGATCGATGAAGCGGATTTTCCGGCCGGATCGATGGGACCGAAGATCGCCGCCGCCCGCGCGTTCGTTGCGGCGACCGGCGGCATTGCCGGCATCGGCGCCCTCGAACAGGCGCTCGCAATCCTCGATGGCCGCGCGGGAACATTGCTGGGACGCGGCGCGGACGTCCTGGTTCTCGAGTGATCGGTGTGTGCCGCCGTCGGCTCCTCGCCCGTCGGATCGGGTTCGCGGGGGTTGCGGCGGCAATGCTGCTGTCTCTCTCGAGCGGCGTCGTTGCGCCGGCGGGGGCGCGAACTTTGTATGTGCTGCCGGGCGACGATCCGCGCCTGTTCGTCTTCGTTCCCCATCCGGCATGGCGCGCGCTCAACGACGAGCTGGCCGATTTCGGCATCGAAGTCGATGCGGATACGCGCTTCATAACATTGAGCCACGCACTCAAGATGGCGGGACCCGGCGATGAGATTCTTCTGCTGCCGGGCCTGTACGACCAGAACAGGGCCAGCGACGTCATCCGGTTTGCACGCGACGGAGAACCGGACGCCCCAATCGTGCTGCGGGCAGTCGACGCCGGAGTCGACATCCGCGCTGCGGAATTACCGCAAGCCCCGCCGCGATATCTCGTCGACGAATCCGACGGCGGGCGGTCGTTGCTGGAGGTTCCCCGCTTCGATGAGGGCTCGTTCTGCGTTCAGATCAGGAACCGACGCGGCATCGTCCTCGACGGGCTGAGCGGGTCGAACTGCGACTCCGCGCTGATCGGTATCCGGAACAGCAGCTACATCACGATCCGGAATCTCGACATCCGAGATCTGAATATCGTGGTCTATGCCGAGGGCCGGGACACGCATCACTTGCTGATCGAAGACAATGTCTGGACACAGGATCCGGACAACAGGATGTGGACGACGAATCACTGGTGCGAATACAAGGACCGGCAGAGCGGCCGATTGCTCAAGGAGAACGGAGCGTTTCTTCTTGCCGACAACATCGCGGGATCGGTTGTCATCCGGCGAAACGTCATCCGGCAGGCTTTCAACGCGATCCACATGTGGGGCGGGGCTGCGAACGTCGCGGGGCGCAACAACGCGAATGTCGAGATCTATGACAACCGCTTCGAGTTCATCCGCGACAATGTCGTCGAGCCGGAAATGGATTTCACGAATTGGTGGGTTCGCGACAACCGTATTCGCAACGCGCATGCCTGGTTCTCCCTCGACGGGCGGAGCGGACGCGACTTCTACCTCTTCAACAATGTCGGATGGTTCGACGACAAGCCCGGGCGGCTCTGCGACGACCGGTGCCGGGCATGGTTGGAAGGCAGAATCCCCAGCAGCGAAACCTGCATGGGCACGCTTCATGCCGGGGGGTCCGTGTTCAAACTGGAGGGCGCGCCGAACGTACATGCGCCGGGGCCGCTCTATGCCTTCAACAATAGCTGGTATCTTCGCGCTCCCCTGATCAAGCGGGGGCGGCTCGACGAGATCCGGCATTGGAACAACGCGATCGAGTTTTGCAGCCCGGGCGGTCACGCGGCCGACATCTGTCCGCCCGATGTGAAATATTTCGACGGCTTCGCGCTCGCGCCCGGAAGCGAAGACGGCCGCAACCTGATCGACTGGGACGACGAAGCTTTCTCTTTCGCGTTCGATCTCAGCAATCATCCCAAGTTTCCCGCCGGTCTGAATGCCGCCGGATACAGGGTTGGCGGATTGTCGGTGCCCTTCGGGCGCGGCCTGTTTCGCGATCCGGCTGCGGGCGACCTCGTGTTGCAGGACGACAGCGCCGGCATCGGGTCCGGTTGCGCGATCATTTTCGAAGCGGGCAAGATCACCTGCGGGCCGCCGCGCGTTGACGCGCGATTGCCCGATATCGGATTCGATGCCGGGCTGAACCGGGAGATCCATTTCCTCTACGCGTCGGTCGGCAACGAGAGCGAACAGCCGCGTGTCGTGCATGTCGCCTGGCCGAAAAAGATTCCGCCCGGCGATGGCGATGCCGTGGTGACGATTGTGTTCTCGACGGCCATTCGCTTGGCGGCCCGGCCGGTCGCGATCGCCGTGACGCTGCAGTCCGGAATGCCGCCGGTCTCGTCCACGGCCTGTCGCATCGAGGATGCCCGGTATCTGGTCTGTGGGTTTCCGGCCGGGACGGGTTGGCAGGTCGACGCGCCCGCGGCGCTGCTGCTGCCGGCGGACCGGATCGTGAATGTGGCCGGCGAGGCGGTAACCGGTTGGGCGGCGGAGCCGGGTTACGTTCGCGTGCAATCGATGCCGCCCGAATGATGTACGATCACCGGCATGGTCGAGCCGCCGGAACCGAAACAGCGTCTCTACGAAACCGGCATGCGCCATGCGCTCGATGCGGCGCGTCGGGCGACCGCCGAAGGCGAACTGCCCTACGGTGCCGTCGTGATGGCCGCCGACGGCACGCTCATTGCCACGGCGCATGACCGCGTCGCGACCAGCGGCGATCTCGCCGGCTGCATCCTGGTCTCGACCGTCGAGCCCTGCGCGATGTGCTCCGGCGCTGCCTGGAATGCCGGGATCGCGACGGCCGTCTTCGGCCTCTCGATGCGCGAACTGAAAGCGCTCCGCCCCGATGCGCTGGAGGAACCGCTCGGTCCGGTCGCCGACCTTTATGCGGGCCTCGCGCGCCGGATCGAAGGCGTCCCCGGCGTGCTGGGGGCCGACGGTCTCGCCCTCTGGACAGAGCGCTGAACAACCCCGGCCCTCCCGATCGGCCCGCCACGGAAGCCCCGGTTTCCGCCGCACCATCGACAGGCTCTACCTAATATACGATGCTTGGCCGGTCGTTTGCCGCCGGCCCGTCCCCGATGCCGGCATCGGGACGCGGGCTGCCGCGACGGAGGCGGGGCATCATGAGCAAAGCAATCGGCACGGATTGTCGCTCGCCGATATCGCGCATCTCGATGTCGGTCCTGTCCATGGCTGCGATACGCGGCCGATGAGCCGGACCACATCGCCCGATAAGCGGCAGCGGCTCGTCCATATCCTGCGCGAGGCAAAACAGCTTCTGCTCGGCCCGCGTGACGACCCAACCCCGCTGTACCGCCACGGCCCGTTCGATCTCGAGCGGCAGCGCGCGGCCGAGGCCGGGATCCTCGAGGCGATCGCCTCCGACGCGCCTTTGCCGGACGTGCTGCGCCAGATCGCGCTTGCGGTCGATGCGCTGAACCCCGGCATCGTCTGTTCGATCCTGCTGCTCGATGCCGACCTGGTGCATCTCCGGCTCGGTGCCGCCCCGCATCTGCCGGATGCGATCGCGCGCGCCTTCGACGGCCAGCCGATCGGGCCGAATGCCGGTTCCTGCGGCACCGCGGCCTTCACCGGCCAACCGGTGATCGTCGCCGATATCGCGACCGATCCGCGCTGGACCGGTTTCCGCGAACCGATGCAGGGATCGGGCTTCCGCGCCTGCTGGTCGGTGCCGGTGCTCGATGCCGCCGGCCGCGTACTCGCGACCTTCGCGCTTTACGGTCGCGAGGCACGGGCGCCGGACGACGGCCAGATCGAGATGATCGCGCGCTTTGCCCATCTCGTCGGCATTGCGGTCGAGCGCACCCGCCGGCGCGAAGAATTGCGGGCGAGCGAGGAACGATTCCGCTCGATCTACCGCTCGGTGGCGGTTTCGATCTGGGAGTAAGACTGGACCGGGATCATGGAGATCCTCGACGAGCTGCGCGCGCAGGGCATTCATGATTTTCGCAAGCACGCCGCGTCGCATCCCGAGATCATGCAACGACTGGTCGATGCGGTGCAGATTCTCGATGTCAACGAGCCGACACTCACGTTGTTTGGCGCGCGCGACAAGGACGAGATCGAACGGCTTCTGAAGGCGGGCGCGCTCTCGACCGATGTCAGGACTGCCTTCGTCACTCAGATCGCCGGCTTTGCGGAAGGCCGCTCGATCTTCGAGGACGAACGCACGTTCCGCACGCGCGCGGGCGAGACGATCCACACGCTGATGCGCATCGCCTATCCGGCGGCGGGCAGCGGCTCGGGCCGCGTGCTGGTCAGCCTGATGGATGTGACCGCGCAGAAGCGGCTCGAAGCCGAGCGCGCCAGCCTCGCCGCGCGGCTGGGTGCGACGCTCGAGAACATGACCGATGCGTTCTGTCTGGTCGATCGCGACTGGCGCTTTACTTATCTCAATGCCGAGGCCGAGCGCGTGCTGCAGCGCCACCGCACCGATCTGCTCGGTCGCTCGATGTGGGCGGAATTTCCCGAAGCCCGCGACACCGCCATCCACGCCATGTATGTCGACGCGATGCGCGACGGCCTGCCGCGGCACATGGAGTTCTTCTATCCGCCACTCGACGAATGGTTCGACGTCAAGGCTTATCCGTCATCCGACGGGCTCGCGATCTATTTCCGGGTCATCACCGAGAAGAAGCAGTTCGACGAGCAGCGCCGGCTGAGCGAGGAGCGTTTCCGCCAGATCGCAAGCGCCACCACCGACGTTATTTCGGACTGGGATCTCAAGACCGGCGTGATGTGGTGGGGCGAGGGCTACACGACGATCTTCGGTTATCCGGCGGCCGAAACGCTGCTGGGGTGGGACTCGTGGACCCACTCGACTGTCTCTATCGCGCCGTCGAACTGACGACCGGCGACGCCCGCCCGGTCGATGCGATCTGTGCCGATATTGCCTCGCTCCTGCCGGCCAGCCTGCTGCATGACGATGTCGCGGTGGCACGCATCGTCGTGGACGGCCGCGAACAGCGCAGCGCATCCTGGCAGACGCCGGTCGCCGCCTTGCGGGCGCCGATCCGAGTCGACGATCGCGATTTCGGTTTCGTCGAAGTCGGGGTCAATGCGGCGCGTCCCGACGAGAGTGGCGGCGAAGGTCCGTTTTTGCGCGAGGAGCGCGCTCTGGTCAACGCGGTCGCGACCCATATCGCGCGCATGATCGGCAATCGGCGCATGGCCGAAACGCTGATCCAGTCGGAGCGGCTGCGCTCGGTCGGCGAGCTTACCGGCGGTGTCGCGCATGATTTCAACAATCTGCTGACGATCATCCTGGGCAACGCGGAAATCCTCGCCGAACGGCTCGAGGAGCGGCCGGATCTGCGGCCTCTGGCGGAGACCACGATGTCGGCGGCCGAGCGCGGCGCCGAGCTGACCAGCCGGCTTCTGTCCTTCGCGCGCCGTCAGGTGCTGGCGCCGGCGGCGACCGACATCAATCGCCTGGTGGCCAGCATGGGCGGGCTGTTGCGGCGCACGCTCGGCGAGCAGATCGAGATCGAAACATTGCTCGGCGAGGGGCTGCGGCTTTCGCTGGTCGACGCGCCGCGGCTTGAGAACGCGCTGCTCAATCTTTGCATCAATGCGCGCGATGCGATGCCGCAGGGCGGGCGGCTGACGGTCGAAACGCGCAACGTCGACATCGATGCCGACGAGGCGGCGTTGCACGACGATTTCGAGCCCGGCCGTTATGTGATGATCGCGGTTTCCGACACCGGTACCGGCATGACGCCCGAGGTGCTGGCGCGCGCCTTCGATCCGTTCTTCACCACCAAGGATGTCGGCAAGGGCAGCGGGCTCGGCCTCAGCATGGTCTACGGGTTCGTCAAGCAATCGAAGGGCCATTTGTCGGCCGAGTCGGTACCGGGTGCGGGCGCGACGATCCGGCTCTATCTGCCGGAAGCGACGGGCGTCGAGTTTACGGCCGAATCGGTCCCGCACGCGCCGATCCCGCCCGGCGGCACCGAAAAGATTCTGCTGGTCGAGGACGACGATCTGGTGCGCGAACACGTGCAGGCGCAACTCAAGGCGCTCGGCTATCGGGTCGTCGCGATGGCGAACGGGCCCGATGCGGTTGCGATCCTGCGCACCGGCGAGGATTTCGATCTGCTGTTTACCGACGTGGTGATGCCCGGCGGCATGAACGGACGCGAGCTAGCCGACGAAGCGCGACAGCTGCGGCCCGATCTGCCGGTCCTGTTCACCTCGGGCTATACCGAGGATGCGATCCTTATTGAGGGCCGGCTCGATTCCAGCGTGCATCTGCTCTCGAAGCCCTATCGCCGCCAAGAGCTCGCGACCAAAATCCGCGACGTGCTCGGCGACTGTTAAAAACTTGTCATCGTCGGACTTGATCCGGCGATCCAGGGCCAACCGACTCGTTTTTGGTTCCGCAACTCGTCGCGGTCGGCCGCGACCGGTCACGGCGTGGATGCCCAGATCAAGTCCGGGCATGACAATGAAAAAATGCGACCCCATCCAGCGCTTGTCGAAGGTCGGCGACCGCCCCATCCGGGTCCATCGCGTGTCCGTCCGAGTTGCGCCATGCTCCCTGCTATAGTCGCCGCCCCGCCCGCGCGATCTCTCTCGTCCGCGCGGAGCCGCATTCGAAGGAGGCGTCCATGAAGGTCACGATCGACATCGACTGCACCCCCGAGGAGGCGCGCGCGTTCATGGGTCTGCCCGATGTGGCACCGCTCCAGGCGCGGATGCTGGCGGAGATCGAGGCGCGGATGCGCGCCGCCCTTGAGGCGATGGACCCGCAACAGATCGTGGCGAGCTGGCTCACGCCGGGGCTTGGCGCTGCGATGCTTGGGGGCACCAACCCGGCCGAGGCGATGGCCGCCTGGCAGAAATCCTTCTGGGACCAGTTCGCCGCCGCCGGCGGCTGCAAGGCCGAGCCGGGCAAGAAATAGCCGGCTTTCGGCCGCCCCATCGGAAACGGGGGCGTTCGCTGCCGGCAAAATAGTCGGACAAGAATTGGGGGCGAAACCGGCTTTGGAACCGGGCAATCTCGCCCCCGGAGCAGGATCCGGCCGGCGGCACCCCGCGGCGAGACGGAGGACGATGATCGTGAACGATGTTGCGAAACCGGCGGATACCGCGAAACCCCGGACGGGACCCCAAGCTGGTCCAAAACCCGGCGACCCGGGGCCGTATTACCGCCTGCATGTGTTCTGCTGCGTCAACGAGCGCCCGGCCGGGCATCCGCGCGGCTGCTGCAAGGAAAAGGGCTCCGAGACGCTGCGCAACTATATGAAGGCGCGCACCAAGCAGCTCGGCCATGACGATGTGCGCATCAACCAGTCCGGCTGTCTCGACCGCTGCGAGCTCGGGCCGACCATGGTGATCTATCCCGACGGGGTCTGGTATCGCTACGAGACGAAAGCGGATGCCGACGAGATCATCGAGCGCCATATCGGCAAGGGCGAACGGGTCGAGCGACTTATGCTCACCTTGCAGGACGGCCCTGCGGCCGAAGGCTGATGCATCCGGCCGAATTTCCGGGTTAGACTGCCGCCCGAAATGGCGGGCTGCCGCCTGCCGATCGGTACAGCATTATCGATCCTGCGCCCTCGTTTGGGAGGTCGCGCGGATGGGAGACGATTTCGATGCCCGATACCTCATTGCTGAATCCCGTCACCGATCTCTTTCCCGGCTTCGGCCGCTCAGCCGACGTGAACGAGCCGGAGGACGTGCTCGATCCGAAACATTTCGCCGCGGTGCGATCGCAGGACGGCAAGACCCGTGCGGCACTGCCGCTCTGGGCCTTCACCTCGGAGCGCTTCTTCGCGGCCGAGATGGAACGGCTGCTGCTGCCCGGCTGGTTGATGCTGGCGCGCACCGAACTGGTCGCCAGTCCGGGTGACTTTCACTGTCTTACGTTCATGAACATTCCGCTGATGCTCGTGCATGGCAGCGACGGGCAGGTGCGCGTCTTCGCCAATACCTGCCGCCATCGCGGTGCGCTGGTCGCGGAAGGTTCAGGCAACGGCAAGACGTTCCGCTGTCCCTATCACGCCTGGGTCTATTCGAACGAAGGCGATCTGCTCGCAGCCCCGCATTACCCCGATCTCGACGGCAATCCGATCATCGACGGCACGAATCGCCGCGAGTACGGGCTGCTCGAAATCCCGAGCGACATCTGGGGCGGATTCATTTTCGTACGCTTCCGCGCGTCGGCGCCGGATGGCGTCAAGCCGAGTGCGCCGACCTTGGCCGAACATCTAGGCGCATTGCCGGGTCTGCTCGCCTCGCACCGGCTCGAGGATATGGTCACGACCAAACAGCTCGTGTTCGAGATGGATGCGAACTGGAAATGCTTCGTCGAGAATTATTCCGACGGCTATCACATTCCGACCGTGCACAAGGATTCGCTGGCGCAGTGGAAGTCGACCCGGGTCGATTTCGGCGATCCGGGACCGAATGTCAGCGCGCATTTCTCGGGCCATGACGGCAGCCAGTTGCTGCTGCCGTTCCCGGGCTTCGACGGTTTCCCGCCGATGGACGGGATCGACGCGGATAAAAAGCGCGGCACGTTCTTCGTCACGATCAAGCCGCTCTTCATGATGACGCTCGGCAACGACGGCGCGCTGGTGTTTAATTCGGAACCGCTGAGCGCGACGAAATCGCGCTTGACCGTCAGCTCGATGTTTCCGAAATCGACGGTCGCGCGCAACGATTTCGAGGAACTCGCGAAGAACTATTACCGCCGCAACGACATGGTGGTCGGCGAGGACGTGGCGATTGCGCTCCGGCAATATGCCGGCATCAACTCGCCCTATGCGCATGTCGCACCGCTCTGCAGCACCGAAGCAACGCTGAACTCCATCGCGAACTGGATCCTCGATCGCGTGATCGGCCCCGCGCAGTAATCGGGCGCGCACGGTAGCGGCGCAACGATAGCGTCGCTTCGCGCCGACCTTATCGATCCTGCGCCCGCCGCGTCAGGCCGCCGGCACCGCGCGGCAGGGATGCACCTCGATCGTCACGTGCGAGAGTTCGGCGATGCCGGCGAGCTTCGCCTTGTAATGCTCGGGCGGCTGCGGCCGGTCTGCGACAATTGCGGCGACCAGCCCGACATGGCCAGGCCCGAGCCGCCAGAGATGCAGGTCGGCAATCCGGTCGCTGCCGGTTTCGAGCCGGCCGGCGATGCGCGCGGCGAGCGCGCGATCCGGCACGGTATCGAGCAGCACCGCGCCCGATGCGCGGATCAGCCCGATCGACCAGCGCAGGATGATCGCGGCGCCGACGATGCCCATGACGGGATCCATCCAGTTCCAGCCGTAGAACCGGCCGGCGAGCAGCGCGACGATGGCAAGCAGCGAGGTCAGGGCATCGGCCATTACGTGCAGATAGGCGCCGCGCAGATTGTGGTCGGCATGGCCGTGCCCGTGCGCGTGCGCATCGTCGTGATCGGGCGCATCGCCGTGCGCATGCCCGTGATCGTGCCCACGGTCATGATCGTGTCCGTGCTGATGACCGTCGCGCAGGATCCAGATGCTGGCGAGGTTCACGGCGAGGCCGACGACGGCGATGGCGATCGCCTGGTCGAACGCGATGGCGACCGGATCGACCAGACGCATGACGGATTCATAGACGATCAGCAGCGCGACCATCCACAGGATCATCGCGCTCGAGAAGCCGGCGAGCTCGCCGAGTTTGCCCGTGCCGAAGGTGAAGCGCGCGTCGCCGGCATGGCGCCGGGCGAAGCGGTAGGCGAGCGCCGCGATCGCGAGGGCCGCCGCATGGGTGAACATGTGCCAGCCGTCGGCGACGAGGGCCATCGAACCGTAGACGGTGCCACCGACGATCTCGGCGACCATCGTCGTGGCCGTCAGCGCGACCACCAGCCAGGTACGCCGCTCGTTCCTGTCGTGTCCGGCGCCGAGAAACTCGTGCTCGTGCTGCCAAGCCTCGATCCGCTGGGTGTGCATGGCGTGCCTCCGGGTCGGGATGGACGGTCTTCCCCAGAGTCTAGTGGTTCGCGGCCGCGATCCGAAACGGCCACAATCCGAAACGGCGCAATCCGGAATGCGCGCTTTTCCGCGCCGGCCGTCCACCGGCCCCACCCACCCGCCCCGTCCACCCGCCTTTGCGCCATCGGGAACAAACACCATCCGCGCGGCGTTTTATCGGGGTGCCGGCCTGGCGGGGTCGTTCGGTCCCACCCCGGCCCGCATAACGGCAACGGAGACTTCCCATGGCCGAAAACACCGAAGGCAAGAGCAATAACGCGCTCTATTTCATCGTCGGCGGGCTGGTCGTGCTCGTCGCGGTCCTCGCCTATCTGTTCCTGGGCGGCGATACCGGCGACATGGGTAGCGATACCAACGTCACCATCGAGGCGCCCGCCTCGGATACCGACACGGATACCGACACGACGACGACCGAGTAATCGGCCCCGCCGCCCGGCCCACCGCCGTTTTCCGGTGGCGTGTTCCTGTGCAATCGGGAACACGCGATCCTGCCGGGGCCCTCTATAGGGATGGCGGGGGCTGCGCGCGCTTGCGCGCGCCGCCTCGCGCAATAGCAATTGGAGCGATCTCATGGCCGAGAATTCCGGCAGCGGTAACAATAACAACGTCCTTTATTTCATCGTCGGCGGGCTGGTGGTGATCGTTGCCGTCTTCGCCATCCTCTATTTCAACGGCGGCATCCCCGGCATGGGCGGCGACAAGACCGAGATCACCATCGAAGTGCCCGATGTGACTATCGACACGACCGAATAGCAGGCGCCCCTTATCCGATCCGGTGTGAACACGGTCGGCATGATGCTGCCGGCCGCGAGCGTCGGCACGCGTCGGCCATGTCAGGCATGAGGGTGACGCTCGGAAACCTTCCTCTCTTCCGATTGCGGCCCGCCTGCACCGCCGCCTCATCCTTCGACGGGCTCCTGACGAGGCGCTACACTTGTACCCGCCGGCACGATTCCCGATCGATGGCGGCGGGGGAGCGATGACGCAGCGGGATAGCACCGACCGCGACACGATCTATGCGCCGGCGACGGCGGCCGGCCGCGCCGCGGTCGCGGTGGTGCGGCTCTCCGGTCCGCGTGCCGGCGCAGCACTCCTCGCAATCGCGGGCGGTGCCCGGAACACGCTCCCGCTGCCGCGCGAGGCCGCGTTCCGCCGGCTGCGCGATCCGGCGATTGGGCTTGGACCCGAGAGCGTCATCGACGAGGCGCTGGTGCTCTGGCTGCCCGGCCCGCGCTCGGAAACCGGCGAGGACATGGCCGAGCTGCAGTTCCATGGCGGCCGCGCGGTGATGGCGGCGGTGCTGGCCCTGCTGGCGCGCATCGACGGGCTGCGTTTGGCCGAGCCTGGCGAGTTCGCCAGACGGGCCTTCGACAACGGCAAGCTCGATCTGACCGCGCTGGAAGCGATCGGCGATCTGGTCAATGCCGAGACCGAGGCGCAACGCAAACAGGCACTGCGCCAGATGGATGGCGGGCTCGGCCGGCTCTACGAGACCTGGCGCGAGCGACTGGTGCGGGCACTCGCGCATCTCGAAGCGGCGATCGATTTTCCGGACGAGGGGTTGCCCGACGATGTCGCCGGCGGCGTCGCGCACGAGATCGCAGCACTCGCGCGCGAGATCCGCGCGCATCTCGATGACGGCCATCGCGGCGAACGGTTGCGCGAGGGCCTGCGCGTCGTGCTCACCGGCGCGCCGAATGTCGGCAAGTCCAGCATCTTCAATCTGCTGGTGCGTCGCGAAGCGGCGATCGTCGCACCCGAAGCGGGCACGACGCGCGACGTGATCGAGGCCGCGTTCGATCTCGGTGGCTATCCTGTTCTGCTTGCAGACACGGCCGGCATTCGCGATGCGCGCACGCGCAACATCGCATCCGACGATGCACGGGATGCGAACAGCGACCTCACTCGTGTAGATCGTTTCACGGGTATCGCCGAAAATAATTCAACCATCGGTCAAGTCGAGCAGGAAGGCATAAGGCGCGCGCGTCAGCATGCCGATGCGGCCGATCTTCGGATCCGCGTGCTCGATGCGACCGAAGACCAGGCGGGGATTCTCGAACTGCGCGAGGCCGGCGACCCCGACACGATCCTGGTCCTGAACAAGATCGACCTCGCGCCCGATGCGGTGTCGCGCCTCCCGGCCGGGGTGCCGGCGGTCGCGCTCTCGGCCGTAACCGGCGAGGGGGTCGCCGAGCTCGAGCAGCGGCTCGCCGCCATGGTCGCAGCGCGGCTCGAAGCGGGGGATGGTGCTGCAACGGGGCCGGTCTTGACCCGGGCGCGGCACCGCGAAGCGCTCGAGGAATGCCTCATTGCGATCGGACGGATGGCGGTTGCCGGTGGGCCCGAGCTGGCAGCCGAGGATCTCCGCCTCGCCGTCCGCGCGTTCGGCCGCGTCACCGGCCGGGTCGATGTCGAGGATCTGCTGGACGTGATCTTCCGCGATTTCTGCATCGGGAAGTAGGGCGGCGCCGGTTCCGATCATTTTGTCCTTTCACTATCGCCGGCCTCATCCTTCGACGGGCTCAGGATGAGGCCGATTCTTTGCGGTCATGCCCGAGAAAACCTTGGCCCTCATGGTGAGCTCGTTGAACCCATGAGGGCCGTTGTGTCAATCGCAGGGGGTCGTAAGCTCTTACACCTCCACGGAAATCGCTGCCCGTTTCACGTGAAACACGGGAGCGTCGGGCGGCCCGCGCTTGCCACTTTGACCGCGGCTGCGGCCGTCCCTACATTCCGCGACCATGAGCGAAGCAACCCGAGATGAACCGAGCGCGGACAGTCGATATGACGTAATCGTCATCGGCGGCGGCCATGCCGGCGCCGAAGCCGCGGCCGCCGCGGCGCGGATGGGCGCGCGCACGCTGCTCTTGACCCATTCGGCCGCGACCATCGGCGAGATGTCGTGCAATCCCGCGATCGGCGGCCTCGCCAAGGGGCATCTGGTTCGGGAAATCGACGCCCTCGATGGAATCATGGCCCGCGCGATCGACGAAGGCGGCATCCAGTTTCGCATGCTGAACCGCTCCAAGGGCCCGGCCGTTCGGGGGCCGCGTGCCCAGGCCGACCGCAAGCTCTATCGCGCGGCGATCCAGCGTCTGCTGGCCGAAACCCCGAATCTCAATATCCGGGAAGACGGCGCCGAAGATCTGATCCTGTCGGAAAACGGCGGAATCAGGCGGGTTTCCGGGGTTTTGACCGGGTCGGGCGCCGAAATCCGGGCCGGCGCGGTCGTGATCACCACCGGGACGTTCCTGCGCGGCGTTATCCATATCGGCACCGAGCAATGGCCGGCCGGCCGGGTCGGCGAACAGCCCTCGATCGGGCTCGCCGAGACCCTGGCGCGGCTCGAATTTCGGCTGGGTCGGCTGAAAACCGGTACGCCGCCGAGGCTCGACGGGCGGACGATCGACTGGGCCGGGCTCGAGATGCAGAAGGGCGACGATCCGCCAACCCCGATGTCATTTCTGACCGGCCGGATCGAGACGCCCCAGATCGAGTGCGGGATCACCGCGACGACCAAGGCGACCCATGCGATCATCCGCGAGAATCTGCGCTTTTCGCCGGTCTATTCCGGACAGATCGCCGGTACGGGCCCGCGTTACTGCCCTTCTGTTGAAGATAAGGTCGTCAGGTTCGCCGATCGAACGCGCCACCAGATCTTCCTCGAACCCGAAGGGCTGGACGATCCGACCGTCTACCCGAACGGGATTTCGACAGCCCTGCCGGAATCCGTGCAAAAAGCGCTTCTGGCGACCATTCCCGGGCTGGAGACCGCCACCATGGTTCGCCCGGGCTATGCCATCGAATATGACCATGTCGACCCGCGCGAACTGACCGACAGCCTTGAAACGCGGCGGATTCCCGGGCTTTTTCTCGCGGGCCAGATCAACGGGACCACGGGTTACGAGGAGGCGGCGGCGCAGGGGCTGCTCGCCGGGGTCAATGCCGCTTTGGTTGCCGGCAGCGGCGCAAACCGTCTTGTTGAGGGCGAAAAGGATGCGGAATCCCGGGATTCCGCGTTCCGGATCGACCGCGCCGAAGCCTATATCGGCGTCATGGTCGACGATCTGACCACGCGCGGTACGGCCGAGCCCTACCGGATGTTCACCTCGCGCGCCGAATACCGGCTCTCGCTCCGGGCCGACAATGCCGACCAGCGGCTGACGGACAAGGGCACCACGATTGGCGTCGTCGGCGCCGACCGCGCCCGGGCTTTCGCGACCAAGAAGGCGGCGCTTGAAACGGCCCGAAGCCTCGCCGAATCACTGTCGGAAACCCCCGATTTCCTCCGAATTCAGGGCATCCCGGTCAATCGCGACGGGATCCGGCGGTCGGCCGCCGATTTGCTCGGTTATCCCGAGGTCACCCTCGCCCGGCTCGCCGCGATCTGGCCGGAACTGGGCGGTCTCGCCCCCGATATCGCCGAGCAGCTCGAGATCGACGGACTCTATCGCGGCTATCTGGAACGCCAGGAGGCCGATATCCGCGCCTTCCGCAAGGACGAGGCGCTCCGCCTCCCCGATGCGCTCGATTACGGCGCGATCGGCGGGCTCTCGAACGAGGTGCGCCAGAAACTCGATGTGACCCGCCCGGCGACCCTGGGCCAGGCGGCGCGGATCGCTGGCGTCACCCCGGCCGCTCTGGTCGCCCTCCTCCGCTTCGTGAAAGGCGGCCCGGCGATGCGGGATGGGGCCGCCCGCCAGACCGCGGCGTGAGCCCGGCGCCTGAGGCAGCCGACCCCGGCCGGGCCGAATTCGCCACCTTCCTCGCTGGCCTGCCGACCCCCGATCTGGCCAATGTTTCACGTGAAACGGACGGTGATTTAGTAACGATATTCGATAGTTACGCCACCCTGCTGGCGAAATGGCAGGTCCGGATCAACCTGGTCGGGCCGGCCACCCTGCCCGATCTCTGGCGCCGGCATTTCCTCGATTCGGCCCAGCTCGCACCCCTGATTCCCGCGACGGCGCGCACCCTGGTCGATCTTGGCTCGGGCGCCGGGTTCCCCGGCCTGGTGCTGGCGATCCTGCGACCGGATCTGCAGGTGCGCCTGATCGAATCGGACGGGCGCAAGGCGATTTTCCTCGCCGAAGCCGCCCGCGCGACGCTTGGCCCTGCGGCGAAGGACCGGGTCTCGATCCTGCGCGCCCGGGCCGAGAGCTTGGATCGGGCCCCGGCGGATGTGGTAACGGCCCGTGCACTCGCGCCTCTCGCCCGGCTGCTCGACCTCGCCGAACCCTTCCTAAGTGCCGATAGTCTTTGCCTCTTTCCGAAGGGCGCCGAGGTCGCGGCCGAATTGACCGAGGCGCGCAAAGCCTGGACAATGACGCTCCTCGAGCATCCGAGCCGGACCGATCCGCGCGCCACGATTCTGGAAATCCGCCATGCAAGCCGCCGATAGCGCCGCCGGATCTCCCGCCAACGAGCCGGCACGCGCCGGGCCCGGCCAAAGCCAGTCGCGCTGCCGCATCCTCGCGGTCGCCAACCAGAAAGGCGGCGTCGGCAAGACGACGACCACGGTCAATCTGGCGACCGCTTTGGCCGCTTGTGGTAAGAAAGTTTTAATTCTGGATCTCGATGCGCAAGGAAATGCCTCAACAGGGCTTGGCATCGACCCGCCCTCGCGCCAGGTGACCTCCTACCAGGTGATCATGGGCGAAGCGCCGGGCGAGACCGCGATCAAGCCGACCGGCGTACCCAGCATGGACATCATCCCCGCCTCGCTCGATCTGACCGGCGCCGAGCTCGAGCTGGTCGGCGAGGAGCGGCGCGAGCGACGGCTCAAGGAGGCGCTCGATCCGCTGCGCAACCTCTATGAATATATTCTTATCGACTGCCCGCCCTCGCTCGGCTTGCTCACGTTGAATGCGCTGGTCGCGGCCGATGCGGTGCTGGTGCCGCTGCAATGCGAGTTCTATGCACTCGAAGGTCTCTCGCATCTGATGGGCACGATCGAGCGCGTGAAGCGTCATCTCAATCCGGCGCTCGAGATCCAGGGCGTGGTGCTCACCATGTACGACAAGCGCAACTCGCTCTCCGACCAGGTCGCCGCCGACGTACGCGGCCATTTCGGCGACAAGGTTTACGAGACGGTCATTCCGCGCAATGTGCGCGTGTCGGAAGCGCCGAGCTATGGCAAGCCGGTGCTGCTCTACGATGTGCGCTGCGCCGGATCGCAGGCCTATATCCATCTCGCGAGCGAATTGCTGCGGCGCGAGGGCGGCCTCAACCCGATCGCCAATTCCACGATCGCCGGTGCGGCATGAACCGGCCCTACTCTTCCCTTGTCATTGCCGGGCTCGACCCGGCAATCCATCGCGGAGCCGCACTCGATTGCGGGCTGTTCAGCGGCGAAGATACTGCATGTGAATTCCGTGCCTCGGCACCATGGATCGCCGGATCAAGTCCGGCGATGACGATGACAGCGGCCATGCGAAACGGACAATGATGACACTCCGATGAGCAAGGAAGCAAAACCGCTCCCGAAGCGCCATCTCGGTCGCGGGCTCTCCGCGCTGCTCGGCGGCGACGAACCCGGCGACGCCGTATCGCCCGCGGTGACAGCGGCGCGCGCGGCCGCGCGTGGTGTACCGATCGAGCATCTTCATCCCGGCCGCTTCCAGCCGCGTCGCCGGTTCGATCAGAAGGAACTTTCCGCGCTCGCGCAGTCGATCCGCATCAACGGCATGCTGCAGCCGATCCTGGTGCGGCCGCATCCGACGAAACCGGGCGAGTTCGAGATCGTTGCCGGCGAGCGGCGGTGGCGCGCGGCCCAGGAAGCGACGCTGCATGAGGTTCCCGTCGTCGAGCGCGTGCTCGACGATCGCGCGGCGCTCGAACTCGCGATCCTCGAGAACGTGCAGCGCGCCGATCTGACGCCGGTTGAAGAGGCCGAAGGCTATCGGCGACTGATTGAGGAATTCGGCCATACGCAGGAGCTGCTCGCGACCGAGCTCGGCAAGAGCCGTTCGCATGTGACGAACCTGCTGCGGCTTCTATCGCTGCCCGAGCCGGTGCGCGCGATGATCGACAATGGCGAGCTGCGCTATGCGCATGCGCGCGCGCTGGTCGGGCGCGGCGATGCGCATGCGCTGGCCAAACAGATCGTCGCGGAAGGTTTGAGCGCGCGCCAGGTCGAGGCGCTGGTCTCGCCGGCCGATCCGGCGCGCGGACGGCGCAAGGCGCGCGGTGCTGGTTCGGGAAAGAAGGCGCCGGGCAAGGATGCCGACACGCGCGCGCTCGAACGCGATCTCACGTCGCGGCTCGGCCTGCGCGTCTCGATCGAACACAAAGGTTCAAAGGGCGGCACGCTGACGATCCGCTACGCCGATCTCGACCAGCTCGACGGGCTGATCGAGAAGTTGAGGTGAGGCTTAACACGGGTATCTGACCGCAGCATTTCGTTCTTTATTTGTTCCGACCATTGGGGTATTGTCCGGCTATACGCGCCGAAATGGGCCGGCGCAGGCAAGATCGGGGAAACCATGCCGAGGGCTCAGCTCGCCACTCCCCTGGAGTCGGTTGCGAATACATCGGCTCCCGACGAACGCCTGAGCAGCGGACGGATTGCGGCTCGTGCCCTTGCCGATCGCAGCGATGCGGCGGTACGCCTCTCGCTCGCGCGATCCTTCTGCGAGCATGTCGTTGCGGAATGGTGGCGGTGCCTCGCAACGACGGGCCATGTCGCTGTTCCGCTGCGCGAACAATTTCAGGCATTCAAACCCGTGCGCCTGCCAGAGACGGCCAGAACGCTGGCCCGGACTCTCGGGAAGGCGGCGGCGGAACGCGGTGCCGAAACCGCCGCCTATCATATCGGGTTGATCTACACCGGGATGTTGCCGGCGGAACATCGGTCCGAATTTGGCGTCTATTATACGCCGCCCGCCCTTACCGCGCGTCTGATCGAGAAAGCGACCGATGCCGGTGTCGACTGGACACGCTGTCGTGTTCTCGATCCGGCATGTGGTGGTGGCGCATTCCTCGCACCCGTGGCACAGCGAATTCTGACCGAGTTACCCAGATGCAGTCCTCGAATCCTGATCGAAAATATTTCGAACCGGCTCCAAGGTTATGAAATCGATCCTTTCGCAGCCTGGCTCTCGCAAGTTGCGCTCGATGCCGTTCTCCTGCCGGTGACACGAAAAACCGGGCGTCGCCTCCCGGTTCTCGTAACCGTCTGCAACAGTTTGGCCCAAGATCCGCCAAGCGACCGATTTGATCTCGTGATTGGCAATCCGCCCTATGGCCGGGTACGGCTCGCACCGGCCGACAGGTCGCGTTACAAGCGGAGCTTGTTCGGGCACGCGAACCTATACGGACTTTTCACGGATATGGCCCTGCATCACACCAAGGACGACGGCGTGATTGCCTATCTGACGCCCACCAGCTTTCTCGCCGGGGAGTATTTCAAGAATCTCCGCGCCGTGCTGCGATGCGAAGCACCGCCGGTCAACATAGACTTCGTATCGGCTCGCAAAGGTGTCTTCGACGACGTCCTGCAGGAAACATTGTTGGCAACTTACAAACGCGGCGCGTCGAGTGCTACCGTCACCGTCTCAGAGATCAAGCCCGAACGTGCAGACCGCATCAAAATATCGAATGCCGGTGCCTTTGCGCTTCCGACCGACATTTCCCAGCCCTGGATCCTTCCGCGGAACACACCGCAGGTACCGATCGTCAAAGCACTTGCTGTCACGGAGCATCGGCTTCGCGATTGGGGATACAGCGTCAGCACCGGGCCACTGGTATGGAATCGCCACAAGGGCCAGCTTGCCGAGAGTTCCGGTCGCAACCGCCTACCTCTTATCTGGGCCGAGGCCGTCACGGCGGAAGGGAAGTTCATCTGGCGCGCCGAGAAGAGAAATCACGCGCCATATTTTGAGCTTCGGCAAGGGGATGATTGGCTGGTTACAAGTGACCCGTGCGTTTTATTGCAACGCACGACCGCCAAAGAACAGAGCAGGCGATTGATCGCCACGGCCTTGCCGAAGAGTCTATTGAACGAACACGGCGCCGTTGTCATCGAGAATCATCTCAACATGTTGCGGCCGATCACGGGTAGACCAAAAGCTCCAGCGGATGTGCTCGCTGCTTTCCTGAACAGCGCAGTTGCAGACCGGGCTTTTCGTTGCGTAAGTGGGAGCGTCGCGGTGTCGGCATACGAGCTCGAATCGTTACCCATGCCAAATCCCGACGACCTTGAAGATGTAGCGCGCTTGGTTCGCAAAAAAAGCGATAGAGGCATAATTGATGCCGTCTTTGAACGACTCTATCGCAATATTCTCTGAGCGATGAAGGATCTTCCGCCCTATGTGACGCGCGAGTTGGTAGCCGAAAGACTGCCGAAAATTTTCCCTAAGGGCATACCAAATCGCAATTACTGTATTCGTGAACTTGCCGCGAGCACAGTGTTCGCAATGCTGTACATTGGAGCGGTGGAAGGCACCGGGCGCTATCTGGCGCCAATCCATGTCTATCGTATGACCGACAAACAAGCGCTCAAGTTCGAGCCTACTGCGCGCATAAAGTATGCCAAGGGCGTTTACGATCGAAAGCTCCGGATTCCCGGTAAACGATGGTATGCAGACAACACGCGGGAGCCAATTCGCGACGAGTCGTTGCGCGACGGTCTCGTAAGTATCGGGACGGTGAGCGCGCGTGACGATCTGCCGACGACATCGAGTAAACCCCGTTATGCCCTAAAAGCGGACTTTACAGCCCTGTTTGATCCCAATATCACTGGCCGCAACCTCGACCGAGTGATTCAGACATTTCAAAAGTCGCATTTTTCTACAAGCGCTCTGGCCCGCGTTACCCTCGTGCAATCGGGCGCGGCTTCCGGGCGGGGCGGCTTACGGGTCACTTTCCCGAATGGCGATACCCGGCTGCTGGCGCCTGGTCCGAGCTCCAAGATTGCGCAAGCTGTCATAGAACAGTTCGCGCCGCGGTTTCTTCATACGCCTGCCGTCTTGTGGCTGAGCGAAAGCAAAAAGAAGGTCGTGGCCAGCGACGACAAGCTCGCAGCGAAAATCAACCTAAACATCAAACCGGACAGGAATCTGCCGGATTTGATCCTCGTTGATCTCGGAATAGACGAAATACTGCTGGTGTTTGTCGAAATCGTTGCAACCGACGGCGCCATCACGCCGCGCCGGCAGGACGCACTCCGAATGCTCACCGACGAGGCAGGGTTCAATCGCACGCAAGTCGCCTTCCTGACCGCATATCTGGATCGCGAATCCGCCGGATTCCGGAAGACTGTTTCAGGTTTGGCGTGGGGGTCCTTCGCTTGGTTCGCGTCGGAACCGGATCAGATCATCATGCTTCGCGGCAACGGAGCGAGTCCCTCTCATCTCGGCGATCTCGTTCGCCGATAGGAATTACCTGCGCACTCGGAGTACAGGCAATGTCGCCGAAGCAACTCGTTGAGCTAGAGGACACGCTTTCCAACTGTCCCGCGGCCGTGTCTATGTTAATGCCTTCCCATATTCTGCAGAATTCCAAAAGCATATGAAGGCAATTACATGGGAGATTCGACGTCTGTATCTGCGAGCCTCCAGATCACATAATCCACTATAACGGCGACCGCTTCCTTGGTCCCAGGATGTGAAATCGAATGACACGCACGTTAACGACCCAAGACATCAGCTGGTTCTTGGACCTCCACGAAAAAAAACAGCTTAATTTGAATCCGCCATATCAGCGACGGAGTGTATGGTCTCCGCGTGATAGACGTTTTTTTATAGACACCATTCTTAACAACTATCCGGCACCACCGGTTTTTCTCCACAAGACTCAAGATGATAACGGCCGGTCGACATATCATGTTGTAGATGGAAAACAGCGACTTCAAACCATCATCGATTTCACGGAAAACAAAGTCCGCATTCCCGATAATTTTTCAGACATCAACCTTCAGAAAAAGCGTTGGAGAGACTTAGAGCGCGCGACCAAAGAGCGGCTCTGGAACTATGCTTTGATCGTCGAGATGCTTCCCGACGTGACCGATGCAGCGATCCGCAACATCTTTGAGAGGATCAACCGCAATTCTCGAAAGCTTACAGCTCAGGAAATGCGCCATGCTAGGTACGATGGCTGGTTCATAAGCTTCGTAGAGGGAGAGGCCGAAAAAGCAGAGTGGAAAACCTTTGGCATAGCAACCACCGCGCGGACTAAACGTATGGCCGACGTGCAATTCATTTCGGAACTGTGTGCCGTGGTAATTAAGGGGCGCGTCCTTGGTTTTGATCAAGATGCTCTAGACGAGCTCTATGCTGATTACGAAGATGCCTCCGAGGTCGGGACATTTGTCGAAGACGATTTCGTAGCCGAGATCAATAGGATTAAAGCAACGATTGTCGAACTGCTGCGGTTAAAACCGGAATTAAGGGCTTATTTGAAGGTTCAAAGTCATCTCTAATCCTTATGGGGCTACCTGCATTTGGAAAACGCGCGCTTAACAGATATCGAAGTTTTCGCGGAGCGGTATCATGCTTTTATGATATCGGTATCAGAAGCGCTGGCAGCACTTGATCCCGCACCAGCAAATGGGACACCAAATCAGATTGCCGCTCGACAAGCCGTGTTGGACTATGTAGCGAATACCCGAGGTGCCAGCACTGATCTGATGCCACGAACAAAACGCCACGACGCGCTTGTGGTAGGCATTAATTGATTCGAGGCAGTAGCCCTTGAAGATCGTTAAACGCATTCGCGACATTCACGAGGACTGTAAGCCCCGCTACGAGCTTCTCGCAACGGAAGTCAATGGGCTCTTGAAACCTCGAGTTGAGGAAAAAGATTGGTTCTTTCGTTCTCGCATCAAGGGCCTTGAGAGTTTTGCACTGAAAATCGAAACGGGCCGTGTGCCTGATCCGGCGCGTATGGAAGACTTTTTCGCCTGCACTATCGTAGTCCCAACGATGGTAGAGATTGATCAAGCTGCGCAGCTTGTTTTGTCTGTGTACGATCATATTTCGCGACGACCGCCGAAGGACGATGTGACACATAAAGTGCCATCGAGTTTTACATTCGACGATCTCCGCCTGTATGTCGCGAGGCGCCCGTTGGTTAGTGGAAAAAATCCAGAACTTGACCATATCGTTTTCGAAGTCCAGATCAAAACCATCCTCCAGCACGCTTGGAGTGTTTCGACACACGACTTAATTTTCAAGAGCGACACAGTCAGCTGGCCGCGCGAACGCATCGCATTCCAGGTCAAGGCCATGCTCGAACACGCGGAGCTAGCTATCTCAGAAGCAAACCGACTTGCAGATACTCCGGCTATAGCGAAGAAGGACAATCGGACCGCGGACATTCTTCACCTAATTGGACATATCAACCGCATCTGGACGCCCGACAGATTGCCGGCTGATATCAAACGACTCGCGGAAACGATCTTTGACGTTTTTCGCAGTTGTGACTTGTCGATTGAGAAATTTCCGGCGATCATTGAAAATGAGAAGCGCCGTATTGGACTTCTTCCGGCTGATTTGTCGCCCTATGCGCTGACGGTCCAAGCCTTAGCGCATGGTGCTGACGTTCATTTTGAGCGCAAGTTCAAGCGTGATCATATACGGACAACGATTTTAATTCATGGCGACATGGATCTACCCGCATGGATATTCGTTGAGCATCCGAGGATCCTTAATATCGGCTGACCTAAACAAACTCGGATAGTTTTTGGCCTCGTGACGTGTATTGGATCGCGGATATTTGAAACCGGTGCACTGCAACTGACTCTCCATACGGCGCCTTTACTCAGCTCGGCCTGCGCGTCTCGATCGAGCATAAGGGCGCGAAGGGCGGCACGCTCACGATCCGCTACGCCGATCTCGACCAGCTCGACGGGCTGATCGAGAAGCTGAGGTAGGCGCGCGCTTCGGCGTCGGGACCGCCGTTCACTCCGTTCGCGTTACGGCTTTTCCTCGACGGGCTCTGACCGCGGCGATGAACTTGTCGCGCGTCTCGTTATAGACGCTGCGCGGCAGCAGGCCGCAGGCATAGCTCGACGGATTGCCCGGTTCGGCAAAACGAAGATCGGGTCCGGGCCAGACAAATCGGTTGGCATCTGTCACGACGATCCATGACCGGGCATCGTCCAGCCCGAGCCGGCGCTTCGTGGCAGACGGAATCTCGATCGCGAGATCGGCATCGGCGAGTGGTGTGTGCGTGATCGGCAGAACCGTGACGACGATATCGCGTTCATCACCGCCCCCTTCCTCTTCGGTCACGAGAATGACGGCACAGGGCCGATCCTTCGATCCCTCCTCGAGGCCGCGCGCGGCTTTCTCACGCCAGAGAAAGGCGTAGCGGATAACGAGCCCAGGAACAGGCGCCGGCAGCGCCACGCTCAGCCGTCGCGTTCATCGTCGAACGAAGCCGATTCCGCCGGCGCTTCGCTCGCAGCGATGGATGCGAGATCGGCATCGGTGAAATCCTCAAGGCCCATGACGCGCCGTTGCCGCCGCCGCAGGCGGCGATACTCGTCCGCCGACATCAGGACCAAGGTTTCCCGCCCGTGATTTGTAATCGTGACTGGTTCCCGCAGCGCCTTGTCGCGGTACCGTCCGAAGGATTTCTGAAATTCCGCGGCCGTCACATTCTTGCTAGCCATGGCAACCTCCTAAATCCAGATTATCCGGATTATCCGAGATTTCAAGAGACTACCGGGAGCGGCGTTTTTCCCCCGAGTCGCGGATTTGCGCAACCGCCGGGTCGGGCGGGATTGCGGGCTTTTGCCGTCAAAAACGGCTGGGAAAAAGCAGAGGCTGGAAGGGTGGGAGCCGGCGCCGAGCGCTGTACGGTCGGGGCGGCGAAAGTCGCGGAAGCGGACTGTCGACCCGGATCGCGGACCCCTGAAAAGGGCGGGG
>JBBDWW010000265.1:0-3588 GCA_040902645.1 Dongiaceae bacterium
CCGGCGCACCTCGCGCTCTTCCTCTTCGGTCAGGCGCCGGCCTCCGGAACCCATGCGTGTATGGATATCACAAAATCATGCTTTCGTCCCCGGTCTCTTGAACAGGCGGCGCAAGGACCACAAGTCCAGTTACGAGCGGCACGTGGTCCCCCGCATCCATGCACAGGTGGGCGTCGGATTTGGCCCCGGATCGTTCGACAGCCGGTTTCGGCTGTGTCAAAATGTTGGGGCTAGTCAACAGGGAGGCCTTTCGCTGATGGCTATGGAAATGCACCTCGCCGAGCTTGAGCGTCGGCACAAAGCCCTCGAAAGAGAGATCGAGGACGCCTTGCACCATCCCGGGGTCGATACGCTGGCCCTGACCGAGCTCAAGCGCAAGAAGCTGGTGCTGAAAGACGAAATCGCTCGCTTGAAGAGTGACGAAGCCGTCCACTGACGGCCGATTCCTGCGCTGGAATTTTCCGGCTGCGCCGCCATCGGCGCCGTCGGGGTTGCGACTACCGAAAATTGGGGGCCAAGTGTGTGGCGCGATGACGCGCCAGGGCCAAAACCGTGTCCTATCCTGATAAGCAGAGCCGCGACGGCTTGAAACAGGGCCGATTTGATGCAACGCGGGATGCTATGGCGCGGCTGCCGACACAGTTTCTGAAGGAGTTCATCCAGGGCGAAGCCTCGGGCGGTCTGGTGCTCATGGGCAGCGCCGCGATCGCCCTCGTGGTCGCCAATTCGCCGCTGGCGCACTTCTATTTCGAGACCATGCACGCCTACGTCTTCGGCCTCAGCGTGCTCCACTGGGTCAACGACGCGTTGATGGCGCTGTTCTTCCTGCTCGTCGGGCTGGAAATCAAACGCGAACTCGTCGTCGGGCAACTGGCGGGCTGGCGCGATCGCGCGCTGCCGGGTTTCGCGGCGCTCGGCGGGATGATCGTTCCGGCGCTGGTCTACGTTGCCTTCAACTACGACAATCCGGCGGCGGTTCGCGGCTGGGCAATTCCGGCCGCCACCGACATTGCATTTTCGCTTGGCGTCCTGGCGCTGCTCGGTTCGCGCGTGCCGCTATCCCTGAAAGTCTTCCTGACGGCGCTTGCGATTATCGACGACCTCGGTGCCGTGGTCATCATTGCGATCTTCTATACCGCCGACCTTTCGCTCGTGATGCTCGGTCTGGCGGCACTCACCGTCGCCGCGCTCGTCGCGCTCAACGCGTTCCGCGTTACGTCCCTGTGGCCCTATCTCTCGCTCGGCGTCGTACTCTGGTATTTCGTCTTCCAGTCCGGCGTGCACGCCACCATTGCCGGTGTGCTTCTGGCTGCGACCATTCCCGTGCAGGGCACGGCGACGTCGGCGTCGGAATCGTCGCCGCTCTATACGCTGGAGCACGCGCTGGCGCCGTGGGTGGCGTTCATAATCCTGCCGATCTTCGGGTTCGCCAACGCCGGCGTTGCGCTCGGCGGCATCGGCTTCGCGGCGCTCGCACATCCGGTGACGCTCGGCTCGGCGCTCGGGCTGTTTATCGGCAAGCAGATCGGCGTCTTTGCCGGTGCCTGGCTGACGGTGAAAGTGGGCTGGGCGGCGCGGCCGTCGGGCTCCTCGTGGGCGCAGGTCTACGCCATAGCGATCCTCTGCGGCATCGGCTTCACCATGAGCCTGTTCATCGGTCTCCTCGCCTTCACCACCGACGAGTTCCACGACGCCACCAAGATCGGCGTGCTGGCCGGCTCGGTGCTGTCGGCGCTCGTCGGCTGGACGATGCTGCGCGTTCTGCCGCAGGTTAGATGACGTTCGTGGCGCCTTCGAGGATCAGGTAGACGCCGACCACGAAGATCGATGCGTAGATCCATTTGTAGAACGCCTCGGTCTCGAACTTCTTCACCAGCCAGACGCCGAGGAAGGTCGCCGGAATCGAGATAGGCAACAAGATCGCCGAGGCGGTCAGGTTGGCCGTGTCGAACTGGCCGAGGAAGAAATACGGGACGATCTTGATGGCGTTGATGGCGGCAAACAGGATCACCGACGTTCCGGCATAGACGCGCGGCGCGAGGCGCAGCGGCACCGCGTACATCTGGAAGGGCGGGCCGCCGGCGTGGCTGACGAACGACGTGAAGCCGGAGATGACGCCCCAGAAGCCGCCCTTGACGACGTTGTGGCCGTGCGGTTCCTGCTTCAGGCGATCGCGGAACCAGTAGTTCAGCGCGAACAGCACCGAGATCACGCCGACGATCAGGCGGATGTGGTGCTCGGTCACCCATGCGGCGGTCGCCCAGCCGATGGCGATGCCGATCACGGCGGCGGGCAGCACGATCCTGAGCGTGCGCGAATCGAAGGTGTTGCGGTACGAGACCAGCGCGACGATGTCGGACAACACCAGGATGGGCAGCACGATGCCGGCGGCCTGGACCGGCGATATGACGAGCGCCATGATCGGCACCGACAGCATGCCCATAGTGGTGAACCCGCCCTTGGAAAGGCCGAGGATGAGCATCGCCGGAATGGCGGCGGCGTAGAACCAGGGATCAGCGATCATTTTTGATGTGCGAGCGCGCGGCGAGGAGGGGCGCGATGACCCAGCTTGGGAGGCCCACGATACTAAACCTGAACACTTGTGCCCGACAATGGCGGTGCCATGGACCGGCGGCGGCCCTTTGGCTAAGCCTTGCCGCCGGAACGGTCCGCTGCGAGGATTGAGAAAGTGGCCGCATCCAGCGAATCGGCATCATGGGATGCGGCGTATCGGTCCGGCCGGTATCAGTCGGAGCCGCCAGTTGCCTTCGCTGCGGACATCATTGAGGCGGTGCGGGCGTGTGGTCTCGGCAAAGGCAGGGGTCTATACGTCGGGTGTGGAAACGGCCGGAACTACATCTCGCTGGTAGCCGCCGGGCTTGATCTGATCGGTCTGGATATTTCGGAGACCGCTCTCGCACAGATCGCCGATAGAAACGTCGTCCCTCGACGTTGCCTCGTCCACGGAACAATTGATGATCTGCCACCCACCGATACCTTCGACGTGGTCATCGCGATTCAGGTTCTTCAGCATGGCAACAGGTCGACCTCAAACGAGCATTTCCGAAAGGCCCTTGCCCGTGTAGCCCCGGGGGGCCTGTTCTGCCTCCGCGTCAATGCGGTGGGAACGGATGTTTATTTGGCGCATGATATTTCGGAGCGTTGTCCTGACGGCAGCTTCACCGTGCGGTATCGAGAAGGCCCTAAGAAAGGTCTCGATATCCACTTCTTCTGCGCTGACGAGATAGGATCATTGCTCGGATCGAGCTTCGAGCCGGTCATGCCAATGCGGGTCGACGCAATTCGTCGTAAGCCGCCAGCCACTGGCCAATGGGTGCAGTGGGAGGGAATATGGCGTCGGTCGATTTCCGCGGGATGACGAGGAACACCGAAGTGCCTCTCGAAAACAAGGTTGCCATCGTCACCGGCGGGGCTCGCGGGATCGGCTTCGCCATCGCGCGCCGCTTTCTTGAGGAGGGCGCGCGCGTCGTCGTCGCCGACATCGACGTCAGCACCGGTTCGGCCGCGGTGGAGGAACTGGGGAGTCTCGGCGCGGTCCGTTTCGTCGCCTGCGATGTCGGCGACCCG
>JBBDWW010000266.1:0-3549 GCA_040902645.1 Dongiaceae bacterium
ATCCGTCGCTGCGCGAGTATCGGCGCGCTTCCTCAACGGCGATCGACGTCTCCCTGAAGCCGATCATGTCGCGCTATCTGGAGCAGCTCGAAGGTCGCCTTCGGGAAGAAGGGTATGCGGGTCGACTGCTGGTCGTTACCTCTCAGGGGATGACCAAGGATGCCCGGGAAGTGGCATCGGCGCCCATTCACGCCGTGAAGTCCGGTCCGGCGATGGCACCCGTTGCCGGGCGTCACTATGCGCAGCTTGCCGGATTGGGCGACACGGCGATCATCGCGGATACGGGCGGCACAACCTACGATGTCGCGCTCGTGCGCCATGGCGCGATTCCGGAAACGCGCGAAACCTGGATCGGGCGTCCTTATATCGGCCACATGACCGGGTTTCCTTCGATCGATATTCGCAGCGTCGGCGCAGGCGGCGGCAGCATCGCGCGTGTCGACGAGGGCGGCTTGTTGCGCGTCGGCCCGGAAAGCATGGGCGCCTCGCCCGGGCCAGCCTGCTACGGCGCCGGCGGCGACCGCGCCACGGTCACGGATGCGGCTCTGGCGCTCGGTTACATCGATCCCGACAATTTTCTGGGCGGCCGGATGAGACTCGATCCGTCGCTATCCCGGAACGCGATTGCCAGGGACGTTGCCCAGCCGCTCGGGATCGAGACCGAATCCGCGGCCCTCGCAATCCTGGCGCTGGCGACGGAAACTATGGCCGGCGCGATCGAGGATATTACGGTCAATCAGGGTATCGATCCCCGCGAAGCGACACTGATCGGCGGTGGTGGTGCTGCGGGCCTCAACAGCGTTGCCATTGCACGTCGTCTTGGTTGTCGACATGTGCTTTTCCCCGATGCCGGCGCGGCGATCAGCGCCGTCGGTGGGTTGCTGAGCCCATTGAGCGACGACAATGCCGAGTTCCATATCGGAAGCTCGCGATCTTTTGATCGCAATGCGGTCAATGACGTTCTCGAGCGGCTAGAGCGCGCCTGCCTTTCGTTCGTGCAGCAGGTTGATGGCGATACCACTTCGGAAATCGCCTACAGCGTCGAAGCGCGCTATGCCCAGCAAATCTGGGAGATTAAGCTGCCGCTGCGCGTGGGCAGGTTCCGGAGCGACTGTGACGTCGACGATGTCGTCGCCGATTTTCACAGACTCCATGAGGACGTTTTCGCCTTTCAGGACAGTGGGGCGGAGGTCGAGTTCGTCAACTGGCGCGCCCGTGTTTCATGCGACTTGCGGCGCGGCCCGCTCGGCCACATCGTTTCAACCGCGAGAGACGCATCCCTGGCGGGATCTAGGATGGTCTGGTTCGATGATGCATGGCGGGATGTTTCCGTGCACGATTTTGCGGCCTTGCCCTTTGGGAAAACCGTCGAGGGCCCGGCCATCATCGAAACGCCGCTGACGACCATCGTGATCGATCCGGATTCGTCATTCAGGCGTGATGAGCGAAGCGGGCTCGTCGTCGAAGTCCGGTCCGGGCAGGAAAGGCAGGCGGCATGACAGCGCTGAACGATCGCGCACCGGTGAATAGTCTCGATCTTGCCATCTTCAGCAGACGGATCGAAGGCGTTGCCCGGAAGATGCAGAACACGCTTCTGCGTTCGGCAAGATCCGGTGTCATCAACACCGGCCGGGACTTCTCCTGCTGTGTGCTTACAGCGGAATCGGAGCTGGTTTCGGTTGCCGAAAGTCTGCCGATTCATGTGATGGCAGGCCCTGACCTCATGGCCCGGTCCATGAAAGAACTGCACCCCGATCTCGCGCCCGGGGACGCGTATCTCCATAACTCGCCCTACCATGGCTGCTCTCATGCGGCCGACCTCTCAGTCCTGGTTCCGGTTTTCGACGAGACCGGCCGCCATCGATTCACCGTTCTGGCGAAGGCGCATCAGGCCGATATCGGCAATGCGATTCCGACGACATACCATGCCGCGGCGCGGGATGTGTATGAGGAAGGCGCGCTCATATTTCCGGCAACGACAGTGCAGCGGCAATACAAGGATATCGAAGACATAATCCGCATCTGCGAGATGCGGATCCGTGTGCCTGAGCAATGGCGGGGCGATTATCTGGCAAGCCTCGGTGCCGCGCGTGTCGGCGAACGGGAGCTCACTGCATTGGCAAGCGAGATCGGCTGGGATCGGCTCGACGAGCTGGTTCGGGCATGGTTCGACTACAGCGAAACCATGATGAATCTCGCGATCTCTTGTATGCCGACCGGCACAGTGACTGGCCGAACCATGCATGACCCGTTTCCGGGGACGCCGCCCGAGGGGATACCGGTCAATGCGACGGTCGAGTGCCGGCCGGATATCGGCCATATTACGATCGATCTGCGCGACAATATCGACTGCTTGCCGAACGGTCTCAATCTCAGCGAGGCATGCGCGCGCACGGCGGCCATGGTCGGGACGTTCAATAGCCTTGGCTTGTCGGTGCCGACAAACGCCGGTTCGTTCCGGCGACTGACGGTACTGCTGCGTGAAAATTGCGTCGTCGGTATTCCGCGCCACCCGACGAGCTGTTCCGCTGCGACCCAGAACGTCGCCGATCGCCTGACGAACGCGGTTCATCTGGCGTTCGCACAGTTGGGGGACGGCTATGGTATGGCCGAAGTCGGCGGCGTTCAGACGGCCGCCCAGGCGGTGATATCGGGTCGCGACAGATTGAGGGGCAATCGCGCCTTCGTCGACCAGTTGATACTCGGCGATACGCTGGGAGCCGGCGGTCCCAAGGCCGATGGATGGCTTGCCATGATCACCACCGGAACAGCCGGCATGTCGTTCTACGACAGTGTCGAGGTCGACGAGATCCGGCACCCGATCCTCGTCCAGCAGCGGCGCCTCGTACCCGACAGCGAAGGGGCGGGGCGTTTCCGCGGGGCGCCGTCATCGCTGGTCGAATTCACGCCGCGAGGAACGGAACTCGAGGTGCTCTACCAGAGCGATGGCACCGTTTATCCGCCGCAGGGAGCGTGCGGCGGCGGTTCCGGAGCCGGCGCGCGGAACTTCGTAACCCGAAAGGATGGCCGTGTTGAAAAAGCGGACGGCTGGGCCACCGTGGTGCTGGCTGAAGGCGATGCGGTAACGGGTATTTCACCGGGTGGCGGCGGCTACGGATCGCCGCTCGAGAGGGACCCCGCGCTGGTGGGAGCCGATGTGCTGGCCGGTTACGTCACGCCGGAGCGAGCGCGCGCCGTGTACGGCGTCGAGATAGATGCCGCCGGAGTGGTCGACAAGGCGGCTACGGTCCGGATGCGGGCGGACCTTGGTGCAGCTCAAGATCGTCGTTAACGATTTCCGGGAAGTGGCGAATAGCGCCACCTCCCGGAACCATGTCGGCAATCAGGCGTTCTTGAATCGCGACATCTCACGCTCATAAGCCTCGATGTCGTCCGGCCAGCCGGAGTTCCAGAACAGCTCGTGGGCAAATTTCTTGTCGAGCTTGCTGATCGTTTCCTCGATCGCTGCGACATCCCCAGTTGCCCACCCCGCGGCCTCGCCGTAGGCCTTTCCGAGATCGGAACGAGGCGTAACGTAGCCCCGCAGCA
>JBBDWW010000267.1:0-3548 GCA_040902645.1 Dongiaceae bacterium
ACCGTCATCGCGCCGGCCAGCGCGAGCGCCGCGAGAAAGACCATCATCGCGAGAATCCATGGCAGATATTGCCAGGCACTTTCGCGGTCGAGTGGCAGATCGCTGCGCAGGAACCGCATCAGTGGACCTGCCCGCCACGAGCCGGCAAGACCCGAACCCGGGACTGATCGATCCGGATCTGGCGGTGGCCGAAGCGTTCGACCAGCGCCTCATTGTGCGTTGCGATCAGCACCGTGGTGCCGAGCCGGTTCAACTCCTCGAACAGATACATGAGCCGGACCGCCATTGTGTCGTCGACATTGCCGGTCGGTTCGTCGGCAATCAGCAGATCGGGCCGGCCGATGACCGCACGGGCAATCGCCGCACGCTGCTGCTGTCCGCCGGACAGCGTCGGCGGCAGCGCCTCGATCTGATCGTTGAGGCCGACCCATTGCAGCAGTTCGGTGACATGCTGACGAACTTCTCTCGACGCGACGCCGCGTACGCGCAGCGGCAAGGCGACGTTGTCGAAGGTCGAGAGATGGTCGATCAGGCGGAAATCCTGGAACACGATTCCGACGCGCCGGCGCATGTCGGGCAGTTCGTCATGGGCGATTGCGGCGAGGTCGCGCCCGAACAGCGAGATGCGCCCCGCACTCGGCCGCAGCGCCCGGTGGATCAGCCGCAAGATCGACGATTTGCCCGAGCCGCTGGGCCCGATCAGGAAATGCAGGGACCCGGGCGCCAGCTCGAAGGATACATCTTGCAGGATTTCCGGACCGTCGCCGTAGCGCAGCCCGACGTTCTCGAACAGAACCAAGGTCCCGGCGCCTCTTGCCTTAATTTGGATCGAAATGGAGAACGTGAGAATCGCATGCGGGCCCCGCATCCGTCCAGCGGGGCTTGCCTTGCCTGTCTCGGCGCTTCAACCTATAAGGCTTCAAGGGGAGCCGCGGAAATCTTTCAATCATGATCGTAACCTGTCCCGCCTGCGCGACCCGTTATTCGGTCGAACCATCGTCAATCGCGCCCGACGGTCGGAAGGTGCGTTGCACGCGTTGCGGCCATGTCTGGCTGCAATTGCCGCCCGCCGATATGCCGAAGCGGGTCGACCTACTGCCCGATCTCGCCGATCGCGACGTCAGACCGGAAACGGTCGTGGTGCCGCCGCCGATGCCCTCGCGCGAGCGGCGACGTCGCAGCGGCAGCGGCGGCTGGCTCGGCCTGGTGCTCCTTCTGCTAATCGTCGGATTTGCGGCATCGATCGGTTATGTGGGGCGCGAGCGGATCGTCGAACGCTGGCCGGAAGTCGCCCCGCTTTACGAGCGGATCGGTATCGACGTGGCGGCGGTCGGCGAGGGGCTCCAGCTCGGCGAGCCGACCCATGTGCGGCGCGCGGTCGATGGCGTCGATGTGATCGAAATCGAAGGCGAGATCCGCAACGCGACCGAAGCCGATATGGCAATTCCCAATCTGCTGGTGATGCTGCGGAACGATGCCGATCAGACGGTACTGGAGCGCGTCTATGCTGCGCCGCGGCCGGCGCTGCAGGCGGGCGAAACGCTGCGCTATAAGATCGCGATCGAAGAGCCGCCGTCCGAAGCAATACGCGCGGCCATCACCTTTACGGAAGCGCCGCCCACGGAATGATCGCCTCGGGGTGATCGCCGCCGGGTGACTGCGGATCCGCTTCGGTCAGAAGCGCCGCAACAGCCGTTCGATGTAATCCAGTTCCATCTCGGGCCGCGTGCGGTCGGAACTGCGCCGGCGCAGTTCGTCGAGAATTTCGCGCGAGCGCTGCAGATCGGCTTCTTCGGGAATTGCGATGTCGCTGGTATCGATCATGCCGTTGGCGCCTTCGTCGCGGCCGAACGGATCTTCGTTCTCGCCCCGCATCATGTCCGTGGGTCCGCCGCCCGGCCGCCGCGCGAGCTGATCGCGCAACTGGCTGCGCATCTGCCGTGCCCCCTGTTGCAGCTCATCGAGCGCGCGAACCTGCGCATCGGCTGACGATGTTGCATCGCCTTCCATCAGCGCGCCGTGCGACCCGCGCATCTCCTGCTCGGCATTGCCGAGATTCTCGGGGATGTCGCCGATCATTTCGGCAAGCGCACGCATGATCTCGCCGAGATCCATGCGCAGCCCTTCCTGTTCGCCGGCCTCGGCGCTGAGATCGGACGGCTCGCCGTCGGGCGAAGGCTCCTGGGATTCCCGGAAGGTCCGATCGAGCAGGTTCTGCTGATCGCGGATCAGCGCTTCCATGTCCTCGAGCAGTTGCATCGCCTCGTTGGAACCGTCCTGCGGCTGCGCCAGCATCGGATCGGCGCGCAGGCTCTCGAGGATCTCCTGAAGCTCGGCAAGCAGGTTCCGCGCCGCCTCGCGTGCACCCGATTCGGAAAGCTCCTCGGCCTGGTCGATCAGTTCCTGCAGATCCTCGCGGGTCATCTCCATCGCGTTTTCGTCGAGCGGCGATTGCTCGAAACCCTCCTCGAAATCTTGCTGGATGCGATCGGCCAGTGCCTCGAGGAATTCGTCGAGCGTGCTGCGCAGTTCGTCCATCAGCCGCTGGATTTCTTCTTCCGGCGCGTTGTTGGCGAGCGCCTCCTGCAATTCGCGCTGCAACTCGCGCAACCGCTGCTCGACTAGGGCAACTTCGCCTTCCTCGACGCGCAGGGCGGTATCCCACAGCAGCGTCACCACCTCGGGAACGGTCTTGGGATCGCTCTCGCTGAGGATCAGCCGGGCGGATGCGGTGGTCAGTGCCAGCGTGACGACGACATCGAAATCATAGAGTTCCGGACGGGCGCCGAGCCGACGCAATTTGTCGGCAACTTCGGGCCCGACCATGTCGCCCTCGGCGATCAGCCGGCGGCGCTGTTCGACGATGGCGCGCGCGACTGGATGACGGAACGGTCGTTCCGGCAGATCCATCGTGACGTTTTCGCTGTTGCCGCGCTGCCCGGCCGCATCGGTCGCTTCGAGCGTGAGCTCGACCGGCAGTCCGGCCCAGGGATGCGCCGTCAGATCGTTGAAACCGAAACCGGCGATCTCTATTTCGCCGATCGCCGGCATCGGCAATTCGTACGCGATCTCCCCGATGTCGCCGGGCCCGGTCAGGCCGTCGGCCCGAACGATCCGCACCGAAACCGATGCGATGCCGTAATCGTCGGTTGCCTTGTAGTCGAGACGCAACGCATGGCGCTCGCTGCGATTGGGCGGCTGGGCGAAGCCGATCTCGGGCGGCAGATCGGGCAGGATCGTCAGCGGCCAGGCCGCGATCTCCGCCCCGTCCTGCGTCAGAACCAGACGCTCGCCGGTCAGAATTTGGGTTTCCAGCCGCCAGATACCCCCATCGACGGCATCGAACGCCGTTTCGATATCGCCGACCGCCAATCCCGGTTCGCCGCTGCCGCCGGAAAGCTGCGCGATGAGCACGCTCGCCTCGGGAACGCGTAGTTCCTGCAGCTGCGTTGCGGGATCGCTGTTGGTCGAAAGCAGCAGCGGTGCAACGCGCGTATAGACCGGCGGCGTGATCCAGATATCGTACGCGATCGGTACGCTGGCGGCGT
>JBBDWW010000268.1:0-3547 GCA_040902645.1 Dongiaceae bacterium
GATTTCGATGCGATGACCACGCTCGCCAAGGAGCTGCGCGCGCTGCTTGCGGATCGCTATGTCGTCGGCCGGCCCATGGTTACGGTCGATCGCCGGTCGATCGACGGCACGCGCAAATGGCTGCTCAAGTTCGACGATCAGCAGGAAGTCGAATGCGTGCATATCCCCGAAGAGGATCGCGGCGCGCTCTGCGTTTCCTCGCAGGTCGGCTGCACCTTGACCTGCAAGTTCTGCCATACCGGCACGCAGCGGCTGGTGCGCAATCTTTCGGCCGCCGAGATCGTCGGCCAGGTGATGCTGGCACGCGATGCCCTGGGCGAATGGCCTTCGCCGCCGGACGGACGCCAGCTTTCGAACATCGTGATGATGGGCATGGGCGAGCCGCTCTATAACTACGAGAACGTCGCCAAGGCCCTCAGGATCGTGATGGATCACGAAGGCATCGCGATCTCGAAGCGACGCATCACACTCTCGACCGCAGGCGTGGTGCCGATGATCGAGCGCGCCGGCAAGGAACTCGGCGTAAATCTCGCGATCTCGCTCCATGCCGTGACCGACGAGATTCGTGACATGATCGTGCCGATCAACAAGAAATATCCGATCGCCGAACTGATGCGCGCCTGCCGCGATTATCCCGGCCTGTCGAATGCGCGGCGCATCACGTTCGAGTATGTGATGCTGAAGGACGTGAACGACACGCCCGCCGATGCGCGCGCGCTGATCAAGCTGATCGAGGACGTGCCGGCCAAGGTCAATCTCATTCCGTTCAACGCCTGGCCGGGCGCGCCGTTCGAATGTTCCGACAATGCGACGATCGAGCGCTTCAGCCAGATTCTGTTCGATGCCGGCTATGCGGCGCCGGTGCGCACACCGCGCGGCCGCGACATCATGGCCGCCTGCGGCCAGCTCAAGAGCGAGAGCATCCGCGAACGCGCGAGTGCGCGGGCGGCGGCGATGGCCGCGCCGCCAATTCCGTCACCAAACTAACGATCCAACCGAACCGCCAGAGGGGACGGTCGGTCGGCGGGAGGAATCGGCCGTAGATTCGCCCCCGCCGGCGCTTTAGTCTCGCCCCGGAAGGGGATTGCGCATGGCCCGTCGCCTCGCCGCCATACTCGCCGCCGACGTGGTGGGCTTCAGCCGTCTGATGGAAATCGACGAGACCGGTACGCTGGCGGCGTTGCAGGCGCACCGCGCCGAATGCGTCGACCCCGCGGTCGCACAGAACAGCGGCCGTATCGTCAAGCTGATGGGCGACGGCGCGCTGGTCGAGTTTGCGAGCGTGGTCGATGCCGTTGCCTGCGCGGTTGCGATCCAGCAGGGGATGGCCGAGCGCAATGCCGGCGTTGCCGGGGACAAACGCATCGAGTTCCGCATCGGCGTCAACCTCGGCGATGTCATCGTCGAGGGCGACGATATCTACGGCGACGGCGTGAACGTCGCAGCGCGACTTGAAGCGTTGGCGTTGCCCGGCGGCGTCTGCATATCGGGCACGGTGCGCGACCATATCGCCGGCAAGCTCGATCACGAATTCGCCGACGGCGGTGAGCAGAGCATCAAGAGCATTTCGCGTCCGGTACATGTCTGGCGCTGGTCGAACAGCGTATCCGCTCCCACGGCGGCACCCGCCAAGGGCGTAGCCGGACTGATTTCGAACAAACCCTCCATCGCCGTGCTGCCCTTCACCAACATGTCGGGCGATCCGGAACAGGAATATTTCTCGGACGGCATCACCGAGGACATCATCACTGAGCTCGCGCGCAATCGCGGGTTGTTCGTGATGGCGCGAAACTCATCCTTCGCATTCAAGGGTGTTGCCGTCGACATCGCCGCGGTCGGGCGGAAGCTCGGCGTGCGTTACGTGGTCGAGGGCAGCGTGCGCAAGGCCGGCAAGCGGGTCCGCATCACTGCCCAGCTTATCGAAGTAACGACCGGGGGCCATGTCTGGGCCGAGCGCTACGACCGCGACATGGAGGATATCTTTGCAGTCCAGGACGAGGTGACGAGAAGCATCGTCGCCGCCGTACCGGGGCATCTCGAATCCGACATCGTGAAATCGGCGCGGCGCAAACCGACCGAGAGTCTCGACGCCTACGATTACTATCTGCGCGGCAAGGAACTCATGCACGGCTGGCGCGATGACGACATGTCTGAAGCCATGGCGGCATTGGAAGCCGCATTGAAGCTGGACCCCACGTTCGCCCGCGCCCATGCCCACCTTGGTCATATGTATCTGCGCCAATGGTGGCGAACGGCTGCGCCGCACGACCTGGAGGTCGCAGATCTGGAAACCGGGCTCGCGGTGCGCCTCGACAACGAGGACAGCGAATGTGTGTGTTACCGCGGATTCCTGCTGATGTTCATACGGGACTTCGACGGCTCGCTGGACCATTTGCAACGCGCGCAGCGGCTGAGGCCCGATGATCCGGACATCGACGCCATCCTGGCATTGTTTTTCGCGTATTCGGGAGACGCCGAGGATGCGATTGAAAGAGTACGCCGCGCGATGCGCGCTAATCCGAATTTCCCGCCCTGGTATCACGAGGTCCACGGCATCGCGCTCGCGACGGCGCGGCGGTACGAGGAGGCGGTCAGGTCCTTCCTCGCGATCCCTAGCCCGGCCTACTACATCCACGTCTGGCTGGCCGCGTGCCTTGCAAAACTCAGCCGTATCGACGAGGCGCGGGCGCACGCGCGCACGGCATCCGAACTCAGGCCGGACTGGACCGCAGAGGATTGGGCTATCGAGTACAAGAATGCCGACGACATCGCGCACGCCGAGGAACTCGGCCGCCTTGCAAAGGACGCCATGCGACACAATGCATGAGACTTGGGGCACCTTTCCTCTACGGGTTCCCACCTGTACCTGAATCAAATCCTGCTAGGCGAATAGCGACATGCCGATCCTCCCGGACATACTCGAGCCCGGCCTCGATATCCTGTTCTGCGGCATGGCACCGAGCCGCGTCTCGGCCGCGCGCGGCGCGTACTACGCGCATCCGGGCAACCGCTTCTGGCCGACGCTCCATGAGATCGGGCTCACGCCGCGTTTGCTCGCGCCCGAGGAATTTCGTCTGCTGCCGCAATGGGGCATCGGCCTGACCGACGTCAACAAGACCGAAATCGGCCGCGATATCGAACTCACCAAGGGGGCGCACGATCCCGCCGGCGTGCGCAAACGCGTATTGAAATTCAAACCGCGTTTCCTTGCGACGACCAGCAAGAAAGCCGGCCAGCTTGTGCTGGGCGGCGCCTGCGATTACGGGCTGCAATCGACGGCGATCGGCGATACGCAGATCTTCGTGCTGCCCTCGACATCGGGTGCCGCGCGCGGCTTCTGGGACATCGCACCGTGGCGCGATCTGGCGAAGGCGGCGCGAGAGTAGCCAGGGCGAACCGCTGCAGGATTTTTTGCAGCAGAGACACAGAGGACAAAGAGGGCTGCGTCCTTCTCTGTGTCTCTGTGGTGATCTGGTTCACGGAACGGCACCCCCTCACCCTTCCCTCTCCCCCGAAGTCGGGGGAGAGGGTTTTGAAAGAGTGCGCG
>JBBDWW010000269.1:0-3546 GCA_040902645.1 Dongiaceae bacterium
CACCGAGCACGTGCCCGGCCAGCCCGACCAGAACGTGCTCGGCCTGATCGAGGGCGCCGACCTCGTGGCCTACGACTCGACCTACACCGACAAGGAATTCCCCGCGAAGATCGGCTGGGGCCATTCGACCTGGGAGGAGGGCGTGCGCCTCTGCCAGGCCGCCAACGTGAAGAGTCTCGCGATCTTCCACCACGATCCCGACCACGAGGACCGCTTCATGGAGCGGGTCGAGGCCCAGGCGCGCGCGATCTGGCCCGGCGCCTTCGTGGCGCGGGAGAACATGCGCATCAACCTGACGTGACGCCCGCCGGATCCCCGCTCGAGCGCCTGCGCACCGCCCAGGCGATCGTGCGCGACGTCGTTGCGCCCACCCCTCTCCATCGCTGGCCCCTGCTCTGCCGCCGCTGCGGCACCGAGGTGCTGGTCAAGCACGAGAATCACACACCCATCGGCGCCTTCAAGGTGCGCGGCGGCATCGTCTATATGGAGCGGCTCAAGAAAGACCGGCCCGACATCAAGGGGGTCATCACCGCAACGCGCGGCAATCATGGCCAGTCGATCGCGTTCGGCGCCAGGCGCGCCAGCCTTTCGGCGACGCTTGTCGTGCCGCATGGCAACAGCGTCGAAAAGAATGCCGCGATGCGCGCGTTCGGTGGCGAGCTGATCGAGCACGGGCATGATTTCCAGGCCGCCTACGAATATGCGATGGGCCTCGCCGAAGAACGCAAACTCTATCCGCTGCGCTCGTTTCACCCCTGGCTGGTCGCGGGCGTTTCGACCTATGCGCTCGAATTGTTCCGCGCGGTCGCCGATATCGACACGGTCTATGTGCCGATCGGGCTCGGCTCGGGGATTTCCGGCGTAATCTCGGCGCGCGACGCGCTCGGCCTCAAGACCAATGTCGTCGGCGTCGTCGCCGAGATGGCGCCGTCCTATGCGCTCTCGTTCGAGGCGAAGCGCCCGGTCTCGACCAACAGCGCCGACACCATTGCCGACGGCATGGCCTGCCGGGTGCCGGACGAAGCGGCGCTCGAGGTCATCGGGCGCGGTACTGCGCGCATCGTTCGCGTCTCCGAATCCGAGATCCGCGCCGCCATGCGGCATTATTTTACCGACACGCATAACGTGGCGGAGGGTGCCGGTGCCGCCGCATTGGCGGCGTTGTTGCAGGAGCGGACGGCGATGCAGGGCAAGCGCGTCGCGCTCATCCTCTCCGGCGGTAATGTGGACCGGCCGCTTTTCGCCGAAATTCTGGCCGAAGCCGAGTAGCGCTGGCGTTACCAGCCGCCGCGCTGCAGCCACTCGTCGATCTGGTCGAACCGGTCATGGCCCCAGAACGGTTCGTCGCCGACAAAGACGAAGGGTGAACCGAACACGCCGCGCGCGATGGCCGCGTCGGTTTCCTCGCGCAGCCGGTCTTTCACCACCGGATCGGCAAGCGCCTTGCGAAACTCCGCGCGATTCGCGCCGACCGACGATGCGATCGTCTCAAGGCGATCGAGATCGGTCACGTTCTGCCCTTCGCCGAACGCGGCATGATAGACCGTCTTGGCAAACGCGACCGATGCATCCGCGTCGCGCTCCGACAGCCAATAGAAGCCACGCGACGCGGCCTGCGCCGGAAATGGAAAATTCGGCGGCATGGTGAAGGCGACGCCGAGGCGACGCGCAGACCGCATGAAATCCCGCTCGTGATAGGGCCCACGCAGTTTCTGGCCGACCAGCGGGCTCTGCCCGGTCACCCGAAAGACGACGCCAAGCAGAAACGGCCGCCAGCGCACGCGCCGGTCATGGCGCCGCGCCAGCGCATCGATGCGGTGCGACGCGAGATAGCCGTAGGGGGATGAAAAGTCAAAATAGAAGTCCAGCGGCGTGTTCATGGCCATATCAGAGTGTTCGCCGATACCGGGGATATCGTCATGGATAAACAGATAGGGCGGCCATCGCGGGGATTCAATTCGGGCAAAGCGGTCCGAACAGCTGGCATCGTCACGAAGGCCGCGCAAACGGTTGGGCGAATGTGAAAGCGTGCTCGCCAGGGCCGTGCCGTGTCAGATGATCGAGCCGCGCGATGCCTTCAGCGGCGGTCGGTACCGCGCCGGCCGCGAGCCACCACAAAGCCAGATATGGTCCGTCCAGTTTTTCGAACCAGTCGGTGCGCCGACCGAGCACGCTTTTATGCGCGCTGCGGTAGGTGAAATCGCGCAGCGCCTCGTTCGATTCCCACACAGTCAGATTGATGATCATTCGGGGGTCTTCATAAGCGCGAATATTGGTCGCGTGTCCGCTCTCGTCCTTCAGCCGCCATACGAATCCGGGACTACGTTCGGCCAGCGCGTTGACCGGATCGAGCGCCGCCATAAAATCCGTCAATGAGGGATCGTCGGCCGCCGTCCGGAAGCGTCCGATATTGATCTGGGCGACGTGAAACGTCCGCGACGTCACAATCGACCTACCACGGCACGCTGTCGCCCTTGTAGTTGAAGAAGCTGCCGGAATCCGCGGGCGTGAGCTGGTCCATCTTCTTGCGCATGCCGGTGACGCTGGTTTCGACGTCGATCAGCGCGTCGGGCCCGCCCATATCGGTCTGCACCCAGCCCGGGTGGAACAGCACGATCGTGATGCCGGTATCTTTCCAGTCGAGCGCGAGGCTCTTCATCGCCGCATTGAGCCCCGCTTTGGTCGCACGATAGGCGTAAGAACCGCCCTCCGAATTGTCGCCCATTGAGCCCATGCGGCTGGACAGGTTGACGATCATCTTGCGATCGCTCGCTGCCACATGCTTCTGGAACTCCCGCGCCATCAAAAACGGGCCGATCACGTTGACCTGGGTCGCCTTCACCCACTCGCTCGGATCGGCGGCTTGATCGTCGCCGCCATGCCCGGCATTGTTGATGAGGATATCGATCGGCTGGCCCTTCAGCCGCCGGGCCCAGTCGGCGATATGATCCGGCCGCGCGACATCGACCGGATGGATCGTGACATCGCCCTCGATCGCCTTCAGCGCATCGGCTCGGTCCGGTCGCCGGCATCCCGCCAGTACCCGCCACCCCTCGCCGGCATATTGGCGAACCCATTCGAGTCCAATCCCGCGATTGGCACCGGTGACGAGGACGGTCGGCATCGTTTTTCCTTAATCCAAAATCTGGAAATGGGCTTCGGTCGGCTGCGAATTATTGATCGGCAGGATGTCCTGCGGGCAGGCGGAGAACGCAACCACGAGATCGAGCTCGGCCCGGAGCGAGAACGTGTCGCCCGGTTTGCATACGGTCGGCAGGAACTGGATCGATCCGTCGGCGGCGACGGGAATGTTCATCCATACATTGAAGGGTGCTGGACATTCCGGTGGCGTCAGCCCGAGTTCCTTCATCCCCGCCATCAGATTGTCGGTGCAATTGTCGTGATAGCCCTCGACGCCGAGAAATTTGTACCGGTAGCGATCGCAGGCCGCGATGATCGTATCGTGCACGCCCGGCGAGCTGTCGGCGACGATGCTCAGGATCGGGCGGCGGCGGTTCGTATACATGATGTCGCCGACCTGCGGAT
>JBBDWW010000270.1:0-3540 GCA_040902645.1 Dongiaceae bacterium
AGGGGCCCATCTCGGTGCCGGCATAGATTCGGAACACATTCATGAAGATGGCGGGATCGGTCGACAGCACCTGTTTCAGGCGGAGCTCGACGATGTCGGGATTCGTCGCGATGAACGGGTCGGTGAACCAGCGCGCGGTCAAGGTCGGGAGGATCTGGGGAATCCCCTTCTCCTCCATTGCCTTCACGACGCCCCAGACCTTGGCGCTGTCGTCGTCGGTGCGGAAGGCAGCGGTCGACAACATCGCGAGGCCAGCGACCCGTTCGGGATATCGGCGCGCGTAGGCGGGACCGATCATGCCGCCGAGCGAATGGCCGGCGAAATGCGCCCGTTCGATTCCCGCGCGCTCGCGCACGCGCTCCAGGTCGGCGACCAGCTCATCGAGCCCGAATTCGCCTTTCGGCAATGGCGAGGTGCCGTGGCCGCGCAGGTCGTAGGATACGATTGTGAACCGCTCGCGCAATTGCGGGACCATGAAACGCCACGCATCGCGTGCCGCGCCGATCCCGTGGATCAGGAACAGCGGCGGGCCCGAGCCTTCGATGGTGTAGGCGCAGTCGATGACGTCGGTCATTGCGGATGGGAGCCCGGCCAGCGCCTAGCCGGGAAACTTGTCGACGCCGAGTTCGCCGCCGAAACCCCAGTCTTCCTTGTCGACGTCCGAGACCACGATCCAGACGGCTTCGCGCTTGGCGCCGGTCGATTCCACCATGGCATCGGTCAGCGCCTTGACCATCTTCCGCTTCTGCTCGCGCGTGCGGCCCTTGAACATTTCGACACGAATGATCGGCATTCTTCCGTTCCCCTTCTTTATTCGGCTGCGATCGCCCGGCGGCGGGCCGAGAAATGCGGCATCACCTCTTCGGCAATCGCGCGCATATTGTCCAGCGTTTCCTCGTTCGGCGCACCGATGTTCTGGTTCAGGATAATCTCGTCGACGCCGGCCTCGTGGTAGATCGCAAGCTTGTCGATCATCTCTTCGCTGGTGCAGACGACCAGATTCTCCTCGAGCTCTTCGATCGACTGCTTGCGCGGCAGCGGCGCGATGGCACCGCCCGAGACAAGGCCGGGGCCGGTATAGACATTGTCGAAGCGCGAATAATAGTCGTAGGCCATCTGGATCCGGCGGTTCTTGTCCGCCTCGTTCCGGGCGAGCCAGGTGACGCGCGACAAAGAGAGCGTGAGATGCGCGCCGGAATCGCCCATTTCGGCCTTGGCACGGTGGAACGAATTCACCTGGCCGAGCATCATCTCGCGGCTGCCCGACAGCGGCGTCGTCTGGATATGGAAGCCACGCTTGGTGCAGGCATAGATGCCGTCGGGCACCATCACCGCCATCATCAACTGGATGTCGCGGACCGGCCGCGGCATCACGGTCAGCGCATCGAAATTATAGTATTTGCCGGACCAGCTTACATCCTTCTCGGCGAGCAGTTTCTGCAGCACGTCGAGCGACTCGTCGAACTTCTCGCGCGATTCGCTGATCGGCGATCCGAGGCGTTCCATCTCGACGGCAAAGGCGCCGCGCCCGACGCCGAGGATCAGCCGGCCGTTCGTAAGAATGTCGGCCATGACCACTTCGCCCGCATAGGTGCGCATGTCATGCAGCGGAAGCACGGCGACCGACGTCATCAGCTTCACATGCTTGGTGACGCAGGCGAGATGCACCGCCATCAGCAGCGGTCCCGGCGTCAACAGCACGTTGACGAGGTGATGCTCCGGGATCGACACCGACGCATAGCCGAGCGCGTCGGCCAGCTTTGCCTGTTCAATCATGTCGGCGTAAAGACGATCGCCGCCATACTCGGTATCGGGGTAATAGGCGGAGATGAAATGGTTGAATTCCATGACCGGCTCCTCGGCGCTTCGAAAGCTAGAGTGACCCTAAAACGACAATCTGTAAAACGAATTTAAATTGACATTTAATTCGAAAAGTTCGATTTATTTTCTATGAACATCGCGACGATCCAGACCTTTCTGGCCGTGGTTCGGGCCGGGAACCTCAATAAGGCGGCCGAGCAGCTCAACGTCACCCAGTCGACGGTGACGGCCCGGCTCGATGCGCTGGACGAGGCGCTGGGGCAGCGGCTGCTGGTGCGTTCGCGCAAGGGCGCGCAACTGACCAAGGCGGGGTTCGCCTTCGAGCGGCACGCGGAGCTTCTGTTGCAGACCTGGGAACAGGGTCGCAAGGCGGTCGGGCTGCCGAAGGGATTTCTCGGCATCGTCTCCCTCGCCTGTCATCCCGAACTCTGGACCGGTATCGGCGAACATTGGATCGACGCGGTTCAGAAGGATCATCCCGAGATGGCGCTCGAAGTGTGGCCGGGCGAACCGGCGGAAATCCGGCGCTGGCTTTCGGGCGGTCTGGTCGATGCCGCCTTCTCGCTCGAACCCGTCACCGGCGATGGCGTTACGAGTCGCGCGATCCTACGCGACAGGCTGGTGCAGGTGGCAACGGTCGATCGCGATGTGCAGGCTTGGGATTCCGCTTACATCTATGTCGATCTCGGGCCGGCGTTCCGGCGCGATCACCGACTGGCCTGGCCCGGCGACGACACGCCGCGCATCACCTATGCCGACAGCAACTGGGCGCTCGAACATCTGCTGCGCAAGGGCGGGTCCGCCTATCTGCCCTGGCGCCTCGCGTCAGCGCATGTCGCGGCGGGACGCCTTTACCCGGTTCGCGGCGCGGACGAGTTCTCGCGGCCGATCTATTTCAATTGGCGCGAAGCGAGTGCCGCGCTCTATCCGTGGCTAGCCGAATCGATCGACCGCCACGACGACCCATCCGATGCGGGATCGAAACCACGCCCGCGTCCAACGCGCAACAGATGCGCCCGGCTCCCGCAACCGACCTAGCGACAAACGTCGCGTTCGATCCGCGCATTACCGCGGCGGGGTCGGCGGATAGCCCCCATCCTTGTCATGATTTTCGGTGCCGGCGAGCGGCGGGTTGAAGATGCTGATGACGCGCATCGATTTCTCGGCCCGGACGCGATGCCGGTCCTTGGGGTACACGACATAGATCGTGCCGGGTTTCAGGCGATGCGTCTTGCCCGTCACGAGATCTTCGACCGTCCCCTCGCCTTCGAGGACGAGATTGGCCTCGATATGGTGCTTGTATTGCAGGACGTTGTCGGTGCCGGCCGGAACCGTCACGTCCGACACACTGAACCCCGCATCATCGTCGCGCAGCAGATAGCGCAAGACGCTCACCGTTCCGTTTGCGACCGTCGTCGCTTTGTCCGTCCCTTCCAGTTCGTCCAGCCGTCTGACGATCATGACCGCATCCTCCCGGGGTTCGCTTGCATGCGCGAACTCTAGTCGCAGGACCACGCCCCTGCCCAGCCGGATCGCGCCCATTGCAGTCCCGGTGGCGACGGGTAGGATCGGCGCGCCGCGCGCGGTCCCAGCAAGATCGTGGGCGGCGGGACGTGAGGGGTTCGAGATTGGTCGAAACAGCAGATTTCATTGTGATCGGCGCCGGTGTTTCCGGTGCGGCGGCGGCGGCCAATCTGGCGCCGCACGGTCGCGTCCTGC
>JBBDWW010000271.1:0-3533 GCA_040902645.1 Dongiaceae bacterium
CGCTTCTGCGCAACGAGCGACACGATCGACATCACCGCGCGGATTCCAACCTATGTGTCCGACAAACTGGTCGAGGCCGGTTATCCCGTCTGGCGCAGCCCGATGAGCTACGACATCGCCGGCGTGCATGCGATCCGCATCGGCGCCGACGGTTCACTCTCCGGTGCGGCCGATCCCGCTTACGGCGGCGGGATGGCGCTGCGGGTATAACGTCGTCTGCGTCGGATCTGAGCGCTACTGCATCGGCTGCCAGTGCGCGCGCACGTCGCTGCCGTCGACATTCTTGTAGACGCCATTCTCGACATAGATCGCACGACAGGCGCCGCTGCCGAGGTCGGGATAATCGAAGCAAGCCTGCTCGGCCTCGGCACGCCAGTTGCCCGACCATTGCCATTTGCTGCTGCCGTCGACCGGGCCGCCGACGCCGACGATGCTGCCGTCCGGCATGTAATGCTCGGTGAAGTAGAACCAGTCGCTGCCGTCGAACGCCCAGCCTTCGGCCTTCACGTCGGTCAGGGCCGCGGCGAGGTCGCCACCGGTTAGCAGGACGGCATCGGGGCCGAGCTCTTTCTCGCCGTCGGCCAGAGCATGGGCGCCGGAGGCCGCCACGGACAGCAGCGTCGCGGCGCCGAGCATGATCTGTTTCATCATGGGTGGTCTCCTGATCGGGGGTTGGCGTCAATTCTCGCCCCAAACAGGGCGGCCGCGAAAGTCGGGCAAAGATCGCCATTGGCCGTGCTCCCGCAATCGGCGGGGTCCGTGATATAAGGGCGGCAGGTGTTGAGGGTTTTCTGATGGCGCGAAGCACGGTGATCGTGGCCCCGCGGGAGCGGTTTTCCTCGGTCGTGGAATCTCTGGAATCGCTGTTCGCGACGATACCGGGAATGGTGCCGATCATCGTCGTCGAAGGCTGTTCGCCGGCCCCCGTGCGTGCGGCCCTTGCAAAATTGCAGGCGCGGCGGCCCTTCGATCTCGTGTCGCTCGACTGGTATGTGACGCCGCACGAGGCCCGCAACATCGCTTTCGATCGCGTCGAAACCGAGTTCGTAAACTTTGCCGATAACGACATGATCTACGAGCCGAACTGGCTCGATCATCTCGAAGCCAATGCCGACCGCAACCAGGCCGATGCCGTGGCGCCGCTGATCTGTATCGGTCCGCCGATGGCGACCAAGGCGCATCATGCCGGCGGCACGCTGATCGTCGAGGATGGCAAGAAGCGGCCGCAGATCACGGAAAAGCACCGGCACATGAACGATCCGGTCGAATGCGTCACCGCCGAGACTGCGCCCGAAACCAACGAGGTTACCGAGTTTCATTGTTTCCTTGCGCGCACCGATTTCGTGCGCAAGCTCGGGCCGCTCGACGAACGGCTGATCACGCGCGAGCAGATGGATTTCGCTTTGCGCACCGCGCTCGCCGGCGGCCGGATCACGTTCGAGCGCCAGGCGATCGTCACCTATGCGGCAAAGACCGCGGTCGACCTCGAGGATCTACCTTATTACCTCTTCCGCTGGTCGCACCGGCTCGCGTCGCAGTCGGTCCGCACCTTCCAGCAGGTCTGGGGCGTCGAACTCGACGAGCATAATATTCTGCGGCTGTGGATCGAACGGCATCGGCGGCGCGCAATCATGAGTGCCTATCCGGCCGAGGTGAAGAAGCTCGGCAAAGACGAGTTCGAGGCAAGCTTTGCGCCGGTCATCGAACAACAGTTGACCGACAAGGCGTTCGCAACCCGCGACAAAGCGCGCAAACTGCTGGTGCCGCCGACGCCCGATCCTGCCGCCATCGCGGCTTATCTCGCGACCAAGCGGCAGGCGCCGACCAAAACCGCTGCCACGCCGGCAGCGGCCGGCACCACGCGCGTACCGCAGCCAGGCGATCCGCTGCGCATTTTGCCGGGCCCGGAGTGGCGCGAGCGCCCGATGCTGGTGGCCGGGATGGCGACCATGCCCAGCCGTCAGCCGACAATACGGGCCGCCATCGGCTCCATTCTCTCGCAGGTTGACCGACTGTTCCTGTTTCTCGACCGGTTCGAGACCGAGATCGACATTCGCCATCCGAAGATCGTGGTGCTGCGCTCGCAGGAATTCGGCGATTTGCGCGCCAACGGCAAGCTGCTGGGCCTCATTTTGTGCAGCGGCCCCACGCGCTATTTCACAGTCGACGACGATATCCGCTATCCGCCGGACTATGTCGCACGAATGAACGCCCAACTCGACGCCCTGCCGCGCGAGACTGTACTCGGCGTGCATGGCAGCCGGCTGCGTCCCCCGGTTCGCTCCTATCGCGACGACCGTGAATCGCTACATCGGGCGATGCTCCGCTCACAACATGAGCCGGTCGACGTGATCGGCACCGACAGCGCAGCCTTCGATACGCGAGTTCTGAATTTCGATGTGCGGCGCTGGGACAGCGTCAACATGGTCGACCTCAATTTTGCCATCGAATGCGCGAAGCGGGGGCTGCGACGTTTGCTGGCAACGCGCCGCCGCTATTGGGTCGAAGCCTTGTCGGAAAACCAGCCCGATAGCATCTATGCGAAACTGAAACAGGACGATACGCGCCAGACCGCACTCGCCAACGAATTGCTTAAACTCGGGCCGCCAGCCTCAACGTTGATCACCGGCGATGGGGAACAAGTGGGCGACGAGGCCGCGGCGGCGCGCTAGGTCCGAAACAGGGGGAGATACATGTCGCATCATCACGCAGGGGCACACTCTTGTTGCGCGGCGCCGCGCGGTCCGATGAATCGCCGCCGTTTCATGAGTCTCACCGCCGTCGCAGCGGCGGGCGGATTTACACTTGCCAGCATGCCGCAACCGGCCGTCGCTGCCGGCAAAGCCAAGGCGCTGCTCCTGAGCTGCATGGATTATCGCCTGATCGACGATCTGGTGCGTTTCATGGACAAACAGGGGCTGCAGGATCAGTACGACCACGTCATCCTGGCCGGCGCCTCGCTCGGCGTCGTCAGCATCGCCTTCACCGACTGGCATGAAACCTTCTGGCAGCATCTCGATGTGGCGATCGATCTGCATCACATCGAGACGGTCATCGTGGTCGATCATCGCGATTGCGGGGCGTATCGCATCGCACTCAGCGTCGATACCGCCGGCGATCCGGAGATCGAACTGGATCAGCATCGCGCGACGATGATCGAGTTCGCCAAGCAGCTCGAAGAGCGCCATCCGACGCTCGGCCTCGAAACCTATCTGATGGCGCTCGACGGCAGCGTCGAACAGGTCGAACTGGGTTAGGGCTTCGGTTACGCCGCGTCGGGGGGGGCCGCGCTCCCGCCGAGGCGGAACGAACGCAGCCCATACCGCACCACCACAAGTCGCACGACGATTACGAACAAGAGCGTGGTGAGGATCGCGGCCGCGACGATCCAGGGCTGGTGTTCGTTCGCATCGGCGATCTGCAATCCAAACAACAGCAACAACCCGCCGGCGACCGCGATCTCTTCATAGGGTTCGCCCTGGAAGGTGCGCGGTTCGCGGCCGGTCACGACGTCGAGCAGCATGCCGCCGCCG
>JBBDWW010000272.1:0-3529 GCA_040902645.1 Dongiaceae bacterium
ATTACGACCAGATCACCGACGTCGGCCGCGACCAGCGCAACACCGAGCTCGCGCTCGAATCGCTGGCGCAGGTCGTGGCGCGCTTCCCCAACACCGACTATGCGCGCGACGCTTCGCTCAAGATCGACCTGACGCAGGACCATCTCGCCGGCAAGGAAATGGAGATCGGGCGGTATTATCAGATGCAGGGCCAGCATCTCGCCGCGATCAACCGCTATCGCCGCGTCATCGACCGGTTCCAGACGACGACGCATGTGCCCGAAGCGCTGCACCGGCTGGTCGAAAGCTATCTCGCGCTCGGCGTCGTCGAAGAGGCACAGCAGACCGCTTCCGTGCTCGGCCATAACTTCCCGGGCAGCGACTGGTACCAGGACAGCTATGCGCTGTTGGTCGAGCGCGACCTGGAACCGATCGAGCCGATCGACGAAGACGGCGGTCTGTTCTAAACCCGCCATGCTGCGCCGCCTGTCGATCCGCAATGTGGTGCTGATCGACCGGCTGGATTTGTCGTTCGAATCCGGCCTGTCGGTTCTCACGGGCGAAACCGGCGCCGGCAAATCGATTCTTCTGGATGCGCTGGGTCTTGCCCTCGGCCGCCGCGCCGAAAGCGGGCTGCTACGCAACGGCAGCGACGCGGCGACGGTGAGCGCCGAATTTTCTCTACCCGCCAGCCATCGCGTCTTCGCCATGCTCGAAGAACAGGCTTTGCCGGGGGAACCGGTTCTGATCCTGCGCCGGCAGCTCGGCGCCGACGGCCGCAGCCGCGCTTTCATCAACGACGAACCGGTCAGCATCGGCCTCTTGCGCCGCATCGGCGATGCGCTGGTCGAGATCGCGGGACAATTCGAGAGCCACGGTTTGCTCGATCCGGCGACGCATGCCGACCTGCTCGACGCGTTTGCCGGCCATGCCGCCGATGTCGACCGGATGCGCGCCGGCTGGCGCGAATGGCGCAGCGCGGTTGCCGCGCGCGAGGAAGCCGAGGCGCAACTCGTCAGCGCGCGGCGCGAGGAAGCGTTTCTCCGACATGCGGTCGCCGAACTGACCGCGATGGATCCGAAACCCGGCGAGGAAGCGCAACTCGCGGAAGAACGGACGCGGCTGATGAATGCCGAAAAACTCGGCGAGGCTGTCCAGGGCGCGCTGGGCGAGTTGATCGGCGAGCGCGGCGCCGACAGCCAGCTCGCCGGATCGCAGCGCCGCCTCGACCGCATCGCCGACAAAGCGGGCAAGGCGATCGAACCGGCGATATCGGCGCTCGATCGGGCGTCGAACGAACTGGCCGAGGCGATCCGCGAATTGCAACGCGCGGCGATCGATCTCGAGGCCGATCCGCGCCGCCTCGAAGCGGCCGAGGAGCGGCTGTTCGCGATCCGCGATCTCGCGCGCAAGCATGGCGTCGAACCCGATGCGCTGGCCGCGCACGCAGCGAGCCTCGCGGAAAAACTGGCGGCGCTCGACGACGAAGGCGGGCGGCTTGCGACACTGGCCAAGGCGGAAGCCGCCGCGCGCGACAGCTATCGGACGGCCGCCGCCGCCCTGTCGAAGGGGCGCACAACGGCGGCCAAGAAACTCGACAAGGCGGTCAACGGCGAATTGCCACCGCTGAAACTGGAGCGCGCGCGATTCGCAACGAAACTCGAGCGCCTCGAGGAAAACGACTGGAACGAAAACGGCATCGACCGCATTGCCTTCGAGATCGCGACCAACCCGGGCAGCGAGCCCGGCCCGCTGGCGAAGATCGCCTCGGGCGGCGAGCTCGCGCGCTTCATGCTCGCGCTCAAGGTGGTGCTGGCCGCGGCCGACCCGGTGCCGACCCTGGTGTTCGACGAGGTCGATGCGGGGATCGGCGGGGCGACCGCCGCCGCTGTCGGTGCGCGGCTCGCGCGGCTTGCGGATTCGGTGCAGGTGCTGGTGGTGACCCATTCACCGCAGGTCGCGGCGCGCGGCCTGCATCACTGGCGAGTCGAGAAACAGGCAAAGGACGGCAGCGCGCTCACCATGGTCGAACCGCTCGACGATGCCGGACGGCGCGAGGAGATCGCCCGCATGCTGTCGGGCGCGCGCATCACCGATGCGGCCCGCGCGCAGGCCGACCAACTGATCGCCGGCGGCATCGCGTGATGGCAAAAAGCGCTGCAAAAACCCCTGCCGAAAAACTGAGCGCCGCCGAGGCCAAGGCCGAGCTGGCGCGACTGGCGGGCGAGATCGTGCGGCACGACCAGCTCTATCACCAGGACGACGATCCCGAGATCAGCGACGCCGATTACGACGCGCTGCGCCAACGCAATGCGACGATCGAGCGGCGTTTTCCCAAGCTGGTGCGGCCCGACAGCCCGAGTTTGCGGGTCGGTGCGGCACCCGCAACCGGCTTCGCCAAGGTCGCGCATCGCCGTCCGATGCTTTCGCTCGAGAACGGCTTTACCGAGGAAGACGTCGCCGATTTCTTCGCCAAGATCCGGCGGTTTCTGAAACTCGGCCCCGACGATCCGATCGAAATCGTGGCCGAACCGAAGATCGACGGCGCGTCGGCCTCGCTCACTTACGAGAACGGCCAATATCGGCTGGGCGCGACGCGCGGCGATGGCAGCGTCGGCGAAGACGTAACCCGCAATATCGCGACGATCGCCGACGTGCCGCAGAAGCTCAAGGGCAAGAATCCGCCGGCACTGCTCGAGCTACGCGGCGAGGTCTATATGACGCGGCAGGATTTCATCGCGATGAACGAACGGCGCGCGGCGGCCGGCGAACCCTTGTTCGCCAATCCGCGCAACGCGGGCGCCGGCAGCCTGCGCCAGCTCGATCCGCAGGTGACGAAGAGCCGGCCGCTGCATTTCTTCGCCTATTCCGAAGGCGAAAGCGATGGCGCGCTCGATCGCGTCAAGACGCAGTGGCAATTTCTCGAACAGCTTCGCGCCTGGGGCTTTGCGGTCAATCCGCTGGCGCGGCGCTGTGCGACGCCGGAAGAGGCACTCGCCTATCACCGCGAACTCGCGTCAAAACGCGCCACGCTGCCCTATGACATCGACGGCGTCGTTTACAAGGTGAACCGGCGCGACTGGCAGCAGCGGCTCGGCCTCGTCAGCCGCGCGCCGCGCTGGGCGCTGGCGCACAAGTTTCCCGCCGAGCAGGCCGAAACGATTCTGGAAAAGATCGACATCCAGGTCGGCCGCACCGGCGCCTTGACCCCCGTCGCGCATCTGAAGCCGATCAATGTCGGCGGCGTCGTCGTGGCGCGCGCCACGCTGCACAACGAGGACGAGATCGCACGCAAGGATATCCGCGAGGGCGACAGCGTCATCATCCAGCGCGCCGGCGACGTCATTCCGCAGGTGGTGCAGGTCGTGCTCGCGAAGCGGCCGAAGAACGCGCGCAAGTTCAAGATGCCCGAGATTTGCCCGGTCTGCGGCAGCCATGCGATCCGCGAACCGGGCGAAGCCGTGCGGCGCTGCACCGGCGGCCTCATCTGTCCGGCGCAGGCGGTCGAACGGCTCAAGCATTTCGTCAGTCGCGGCGCGTTCGACATCGA
>JBBDWW010000273.1:0-1158 GCA_040902645.1 Dongiaceae bacterium
CGCGTTGCTGTTGCTGGCGGCGCTGGCGCACTGACGTCGGCGAAAAGCCGCACAAAGAAAACGGGCCCCGGATTTTCTCCGGGGCCCTTTTTTGTTTTCGTCTCCCAGAACGATCGCCCGGCGCGCTGCCGGGACGTATTGCGCCGTTATTCGGTATTGAACCGGCCGAAATTGCCGATCAACTGCTGCATCAGGGTCAGTTCCTGACCGTAGGTCGGCGTCGTCCGCTCGACCGGTTCGACGACGCGGCCGTCTTCGACGCCGTAGATGTACATGTCCGACACCAGACCGCCATCGTCGAATTTCACCACCAGCACTTCCTGGTCGATGATATCCGGATCGAAGAAGGCATATTGTTCGGTGCGCTTCGAGATGTAGTACCAGGTGTTCGGATCGAACGTGCTGGTGGTCGAGGGTGTGCCGAGAAGCTGCGAGACCTGCTGACGGGTGTCGATGCCCGGATGCACCGCAAGCACCTTCTCGGGGTCGGGTTCATTGCCACGCACGTCATACTTGCCGCCGCAGGCCGCGGCCAGCAGACAGAGGCTGCCGCACAGGCTGCCGATCAGGGCGATGCGACCACGTCGCGGCCGCGCGATTGCCGGGTCGGCCGATCTCGCTTGGAATTTATGCATGGCCGCATTATAGCCGCGACAATTCCGGCGACAATGCGGTTGGGTGTGGCCGGTTGGGTGGTCCGGGTTGGGTGGTGGCCCGTCGGCTCGCCGGCTGAGGGGCCGGTTAGACAGGAACGGGCGGCGCGGCGGGAAAAGGGACCGGCGATGACGTTGAAACGGCTGTTCCGGCGCGACCCGCACGCAAAACCCGCCCGTGCCTTGTACGAGGCCGCAGTCGAACAGGCGCGGTCGCCGGCATTTTACACAGCCCTCGGCGTGCCCGACACGGTGGACGGCCGCTTCGAGCTGATCGCCCTGCATGGATTTCTGGTTATGCACCGGCTGAAAACCGAGCCCGGCGAGGGGCCGCCACTCGCCCAGGCGTTGTTCGATTTTATGTTCGCCGACATGGATGCTGCGCTGCGCGAAATGGGCGCCGGCGACCTCGGGGTCGGCCGGCGGGTGAAGACCATGGCCAAGAGCTTTCTCGGCCGCGTTGCCGCCTACGAGGCGGGGCTTGCCGATCCGGACGCCGCCGCAC
>JBBDWW010000273.1:1168-3515 GCA_040902645.1 Dongiaceae bacterium
TCGCTGGTTCACGATCTGTTCATTGAGAAGGCCGGCGGCCGGACGGACGCCGCCGCACTCGATTCGGCCCTGCGGCGCAATCTTTACGGCACGGTCGAGCCGGGTCCAGCCGATCTTGCCGCCATGGCGGGCTATGTTCGCGCCGCAACCGGCCTGCTGGCGGGGCAGACGGGGGGCGGGTTTCTGGCCGGGCAGATACAGTTTCCGGCCATTCCAGGCCGCCGTTGACCGGTTCATGGCCGATCCCTATGTTGGCGCGCCTTTCTTCCGACAGGACCGGCAAGGATGAGCCAAGCGCCTGACATTCCGGGCGCCGAGTTTTCCCGCCTGATCGAGGTCGAGTTACTCGGTACCGAACCGGTCGAGCAATCGATCGAGGCAAGCGAGACGGAACGGGTCGCGCTCGCGCGCCGCTTCGGCCTGCTCTCGCTGGATCGGCTCGAGGCGCGTCTTGCGGTGCAACGCGAGGCGGGCCGGCGGGTCCGCGTGACGGGACGATTCGAAGCCGAGCTGCAGCAGCGCTGCGTGGTTTCGCTGGGGCCCGTAAAGAGCCGGATCGCGGCCCGGTTCGTGACGATCTATTCGGACGATCCGGCCGTGGAAGACGAGCCGATCGACTGGGACGACGACGAGGAGATCGAGCCGTACGAAAACGGCACGGTCGATCTCGGCGAAGGGGTGGTGCAGCAGCTTGCGGTGCGCATCGACCCTTATCCCCGTGCGCCGGGGGCCGCCGTGCCGGAGGGCTATCGGGCCGTCGGCGAGGCGGAGCAGGCGGCAGGGAGCCCGTTCAACGAGCTTTCCTCGCTGCATAAGCGCAATTAGCCGGCCACATGGCAGACCCTCTATCGGGCGGCTTGCCGGGGGCCCTTGGTTTCGTTAGTAATCGGGCGGTTTCGACCGCCTCTCGGGAACGGAAAAATGGCAGTACCGAAGAAGAAAACCAGCAAGTCACGCCGCAACATGCGCCGTTCGCATCTGGCGCTCGAAGGCAGTGCATTCATCGAATGCAGCAACTGCGGCGAAGTGAAGCGGCCGCACCATGTCTGCGAGTCCTGCGGTCACTACGACGGACGCGACGTAAGCGCCGACAACAGCGCCGCCGCCTGATCGGACTGGCCGGCGTGCGGCGCGCGAACGCCACATGAGCGGAGATATCGCCCTCGCCCTCGATGCCATGGGTGGCGATCAGGCGCCCGACATGGTCGTGCGCGGCGCCAATCTCGCGCGCAAGCGGTTTCCCAGCGCCCGTTTCATCTTCTTCGGCGACGAGGTGCAGATTGCGCCGCTGCTGAAGCGGATGCCGCGTCTCGCCAAGATCAGCAGCATCGTCCACACCGACCAGGTGATCAGCGGCGAGGACAAGCCGTCGATCGCGCTGCGCACCGGGCGGCAATCCAGCATGCGGCTCGCGATCAATGCCGTGCATGACGGGCAGGCGGCCGGCGTGGTCTCCGCCGGCAATACCGGCGCGTTGATGGCGATGGCGAAATTCGTGCTCAAGACGCTGCCGGGCATCAGCCGGCCAGCGATCGCGTCGTTCTTTCCGACCATGCGCGGCGAAAGCGTCATGCTCGACCTCGGTGCGAACCTGCAATGTGATGCCGAAAACCTGATGCAATTCGCCATCATGGGCGAGGTGTTCGCGCGCACGGTTCTGGGCACGGTGCGGCCGAGCATCGGGCTATTGAATGTCGGCTCGGAAGATCTCAAGGGCCACGAGGCGCTGCGCGAAGCGAGCGCGATGCTGCGCGAACTCGATCTGCCCGGTACGTTTCACGGTTTCGTCGAGGGCGACGACATCGCCAAGGGCACGGTCGATGTTGTGGTGACAGACGGTTTCACCGGCAATATCGCGCTGAAGAGCATCGAGGGCACGGCGCGGCTGTACAGCGAATTCCTGCGCGCCACCTTCAAGAGCTCGCTGCTCGCCAAGATCGGTTATCTGCTGGCGCGGCCGGCGCTGGGCGCACTGCGGCTGCGGACCGATCCGCGGCGCTATAACGGCGCGATCTTTCTCGGTCTCAACGGCGTCACCGTGAAGAGCCATGGCGGCACCGATGCGATTGGCTTCTCGAATGCGATCGGCGTCGCCGTCGACATGATCCTGCATGGCGCGATCGAAAAGATCCGCGAAGACTTCGCCCATCTCTCGCCGGCCGCCGCCACTACCGGCGCGCAAGTGGCGACGCTCGGATGACCCGTCGTTCGGTTGTGCTCGGCTGCGGGGCCTATCTGCCGAAGCGCATTGTCAGCAATGCGGAGCTGGCAGCGAAGCTTGACACCTCCGACGACTGGATCGCACAGCGCACCGGGATCAAGCAGCGCCATATCGCGGCCGACGACG
>JBBDWW010000274.1:0-3504 GCA_040902645.1 Dongiaceae bacterium
GGCAGATCACCGATCCGAACGAGTTCGGCCCGCTGCTCGCCGATGCGATCGCCGCAAGGCTGGCGGCCGAGCTCGCCTATCCGCTGACGGCATCCACCGCGCTCAGCCAGGTGTTGACGGAAACCTATCGCGACAAACTGGTCGAGGCGCGCGCGATCGACGCGCAGGAGGGGACGCCCGGGCGCATCCTCACCCATGACTGGGTGGAGAGCCGAATCTGATGCCGCGCGTCGCCCCCGTCTTCACGACATTCAACGCCGGCGAATGGTCCCCTGAGCTGCATGGACGGGTCGATCTCGCCAAATATGCGAATGCCTGCCGCGTGCTGCGGAACATGATTCCGCTGCCGCAGGGTGCCGCGACCCGTCGGCCCGGCACGCGCTTCGTCGCGACCGCCAAAGAGACCGGACCGGTCCGGTTGATCCCGTTCCAGTTCTCGGCCGGGCAGGCTTATGTGATCGAAGCGGGCGAACAGTATCTCCGCTTCTATGCTGGCGACGGTCGGATCGAAGAACCGCCCGGCACGCCGTTCGAAATCGCGACGCCTTATGCGGCCGAGGATCTCGCCGGGCTGCAATGGGCGCAGTCGGCCGACGTGCTCTATCTCGTGCATCCCGGCTATGCGCCGCGCCAGCTCAACAGGCTGTCGCACACCAACTGGACTTTGACTGCGTTCGAGTTCGAGGACGGGCCCTATCTCGATCTCAATACCGATGCGAGCAGGACGCTCGATCCTTCTGCCGCGACCGGCACCGGCATCACGCTGACCGCGTCGGTCGATCTGTTTGTGCCCGCGCATGTCGGATCGGTCTGGCGGCTCGAAGAGACGGCCGGCCATCTGAATTATGGCGACTGGGAACAGACCAAAAGCTATTCCGGCGGGCAGAAGGTGAAGTTCGCCGATCGCGTCTACGAGACCGCCGCCGGCGGTACGTCCGGCACGGCGCCACCGCTGCATTCGGAAGGGACCGAGAGCGACCAGGGAACGCATAGCAGCGGCGTCTCCTGGACCTATCAGCATAGCGGCCATGGCTGGTTGCGAATCACGGCCTATTCCAGCGCGATGCAGGTGACGGCCGATGTCCTGTCGCGTCTGCCGTCGAATTCGGCCACCAAACGCTGGCGCGAGGGCGCCTGGTCAGAACATCGCGGCTGGCCGGCGGCGATCGGCTTCTACGAGGATCGTCTCTTCTTCGCCAATACTGCACACCAGCCGCAGACGCTCTGGGGATCGGCGAGTGGCGCCTATAGCGATTTCTCGCCGACGGACAACGGCATCACCGTGCTCGACGACACGGCGATGACTTTCACGATCGCCGACAACGAGGTGAATGCGATCTCCTGGCTATCGCCCGGCAAGGTCCTGATTGTCGGCACCGAAGGCGGCGAGTTCACCGTTCAGGCCTCGAACCTCAACGAGGCGGTGACGCCGGGCAATCTCACCGTGCGCGCGCAATCCAATGTCGGCTGTTCGACCCTGCCGCCGGTACGCGCGGGCGGCGCGACGCTTTTCGTGCAGCGGGCGCGACGCAAGCTCTATGAGATCGCCTATCGCTTCGAAAGCGATTCCTATGGCGCGCCGGAAATGACGATCCTCGCCGGCCATCTGGTTCGCGACGGAATCGCCGCGCTCGCCTTCCAGCGACAGCCTTGGTCGGTTCTCTGGGCGTTGCGCGAGGACGGGCTGCTGCTCGGGTTCACCTATCTGCGCGAGCAGGACGTCATCGCCTGGCACCGGCACGATCTGGGCGGCAGCGATGCGGCCGCGATCGGCGCGGTCGCGATTCCCGCCGATGGTCATGACCGGCTCTGGCTCGCAGTGCGGCGCCAGATCGACGGACAAACGATATCGACAATCGAGTATCTCGAAAGCGAGTTCTGGCCCGACAGCAGCCGCGGCATCGACGATGCGTTCTTCGTCGATAGCGGACTTTCTTATGACGGCTGGAACCTGGACCCGGCCAAGCGACTGACGCTACAGGGCGGTGCGCCCTGGGCAACCAATGCGGTCAAGACGTTGGTCGCCGACGGCCATTCGCCCTTCCTGCCGGACGATGCCGGGAAATGTTTCCGGCTCGGCGGGCCGGGGATCGCCTGGCCGCCGGTCGCGGTTGAAATCACCGGCTACAGCGCGGCCGACAATGTGTCGGTCCGGCTGGTCGACGACGTGCCGCCCGCGCTGCAGCAACAGCCGACCGCCGGCTGGGCGCGCATGGTGACGACGCTGTCCGGCCTCGCGCATCTCGAGGGCCAGACGGTGCAGGTGCTGGCCGACGGTGCCGCGCATCCCGCGCGGATTGTCACTGGCGGCGCGATCGCGCTCCAGCAGCCGGCATCGATCGTTCACGCGGGTCTGGGATACGAAAGTCGCCTCGAAACGCTCGATCTCGAAGCGGGTGCAGTCGATGGCACGGCCATCGGCAAGGCGAAGAGGATTCACCGCGCGACGGTCCGGCTGTTCGCTTCGCTCGGCTGCGCGATCGGTTTCGACGATACGCATCTCGATCAACTGGCATTCCGCGGCAGCGACGATCCGATGGACCGGCCGCCGCCTTTGTTCACCGGCGATCGAACGATTTTGTTTCCGAAGGGCTGGGACCGCGCGGCGCGCGTCCTGATCGTCCAGTCGCAGCCGATGCCGCTCACCGTTGCAGCGATCGCGCCGCATCTCACCACCAACGGCTGAGGAGACGCTTCATGTGTGGTCTGGCAATTCCGTTTATTGCGGCCGGCCTTGCCGCCGCTGCGTCCGCCGTCAGTGCGGCTTCGCAGTTCCAGCAGGCCAAAGGCGAGGCCGCGCAATATGACCGCGATGCCAAAATCGCGCGTCAGCAATCCGTGTTCGAGGCACAGCGACAGCAGCGCGATATCCGGCGGCAGCTCGGCACATTGCATGCATCCGCCGCGGCATCCGGCATTCAGTCCGGCGCCGGGTCGCCGCTCGACATCGCGGCAGATTTTACCGCCGAAGCCGAGCTCGAGCCGTTCGACCAGATACGCCGCGGCCTGATCCAGTTTCAGGATCTGAAGACCGCCGCCAGACGGACCCGATCCAGGGCCGGTGCAGACCTGTTGAGCAATTCGCTCCAGATCGGCAGCCAGGCTCTCAGCGCGATCGGCCCGTGATGATGCCGCCTGCTGCTTCGAGCACGGCCTCTCGTTAACAGGAGTTAGCAATCATGACTGTTTCCACGATAACGTCCCGTGTCTCGTACACGGGCGACGGGATTACCGTTGCCTTCGCGGTGCCGTTCCCGTTTTTCAATGCGTCCGACCTCGTGATCACCGAGCGGGTCATCGCAACCGGCGCCGAAACGATCAAGGCGTTCGGCACGCATTACACGGTTGCCGGTGGCGCGGGTGGTACCGGCACGGTGACCGCTCTGTCGGCGCCCGTAAACACGGTGCAATGGATCATCTTCCGGGCGGTGCCGTTCACGCAATTGACCGAGTATGTATCCAATGACGGGTTTCCTGCCGAGAGTCACGAGGCCGGGCTCGATC
>JBBDWW010000275.1:0-3501 GCA_040902645.1 Dongiaceae bacterium
TACTCATCCGGCGTCGCCGCGATCAGTTCGCCGAGCCCGATTTGCGTCAGCAGGCTCGCCCCCACCCGTGCCGCGTGGCGGTCGCCTGCGAGTGTCACGACGGCTACGCCCATCCACAAAGCCTCGCAGCTCGTGGTGGTACCGTTATAGGGCGTCGGATCGAGCGCGATATCGATGGCGTGATGGCCGGCGAGTGCGGCCGCGACATCGGTTTCCCAGGGAAGAAAGCGGATCCGCGCCGGATCGCAACCGGCGGCGGCAAAGCGCGCAAGAAAATCGGCGCGCACCGGCTCATGCCGGAACTGTTCGGTGCGCAGCGACAAGGTCGCGCCCGGCACCGCGTTCAAAATCGTTGCCCAGAGCGCGACGGTCGACGGCGAGATCTTGTTCGCGTTGTTGAAGCAGCCGAAGCGGATCGCGCCGTCGTCCTCGGCTGCTGGCGCGGCTTCTATCGCGGCCGGCGCGCGATAGGCGAGGAACCCGCCGTCGATCCGGTTGAGACGCTCGCTATGCAGCGCGTCCGCCGCCGGTTCGGGATCGGCGACCGCATCGGTCAGGCGCCAATCGATCGCATCGAGCGCGGTCGTGTTCGGATAGCCGAGCCAGCTCAGTTGTGCCGCCGCCGGCCTAAGCGCAAACAGACCGAGCCGGTTATCGCCGGTATGGCCGCCGAGATCGACCAAGAGATCGATGCCGTCCTCGCGCACCAGAGCGGCGGCCGTCTTGTCGTCCATCCGCGCGATGTCGCGCCAGAGATCGGCCCGCGCGATAAACGCATCGGTCATCGCGTCGTGCCGTTTCTGGTTCGCATAACAGACAATGTCAAACTGCGCGCGGTCATGTGCCTCGACGACCGGCAGCAGGAAATAGGCGCAGGAATGTTCGCGAAAATCGGCCGACACATAACCGATGCGGATTTTTCCATCGGCCGCCGCGCGCCGCACCGGGCGCGGCGGCAATGTCGCGTTGACCGGCGCCATCAGGCGGCGATGTTCGGCAAAGAGATCGGCCGGCGTGATGGTGTCGCTGTAATTGAGCGCCATCAGATAGGTCGAGCGGAAGGCGAGCGTTGCCGGATCGCGCTCGATCGCGATGCGGAACCCATCCAGCGCCCGCTCGAGCCGGCAGAGCCGCAGATGGCCGAGCCCAAGCGCGTGGTGCAGCGCCGCATTGTCGAGTCCCTGCTCGCGCGCGAATTCGAGATGTGCGATGCCGTGTTCGGTCTCGCGCCGCTCGACCAGGAGCGTGCCGAGGCGGAAATGCGCCTCGCGATTGTCCGGCGCGAGTTCGACGGCACTGTTGAAGCAATCGATCGCATCCTCGACCCGGTCGATGCCAGCCAGCGCATTGCCGATCCGCATCATCGATGCCACATCGCCGCTGCCCGCGGTTTTCGCGGCAAGGATATGCTGCGCCGCGCGGTCGGGATCGCCGCGTTTGGCATGCCAGGCGCCGAGATTGAACGCGGCCCGCTCATGGCGGGGTGCCGCCGCCAGCGCCCGTTCGTAGAGTGCGCGCGCCTCGTCGCCCTGCCCACGCTGCTCCAAAATCCCCGCGAGATTGTTGAGCGCATCGGCATGGCCCGGCGCATCGTTCAGCAGACGGCGATAGCTCGCCTCGGCGGCGTCGCCGTCGCCGAGCCGGTCGCAGGCCATCGCATGACCGTAGAGATAGCCGGGGCGCGGACCGGCGGCGTCGATCGCCGCTTCATAGGCGCGGCGCGCGCCGGACGCATCGCCGGCTTCGAGCAACAACCCGCCGAGATTTGCCTGCGCCGGCGCGAAGCGCGGTTGGCGTGCCAGCGCCGCGCGATAACTGGCGACGGCGCCGTCGCGATCGCCGGTCTCGCGCTGCGCATTGCCGAGATTGAAATAGGCCTCGGCATAAGCGGGATCGGCTTCGATCGCGCGGCGGTAGTGATCGAGCGCCGCACCGAGATCGCCGCCGGCCTTGAGCGCATTGCCGAGATTGGCGAGCGTGCGGGCATCGTTCGGGCGCAGCGTCAACGCGCGGCGGAACTCGTCGCCGGCCGGCGCCGCACGGCCGAGCGCCAGCAGCACGATGCCGCGATGATTGCGGATGTCGGCGTTGTTCGGATCGAGCGAAACCGCGCGGTCGAGCGCCGCCAGCGCCTCGTCGGGGCGGCCCGCCTGATAGAGCGCGAGGCCCAGCATGTTCTGTGCTCCGGCCAATGTCGGCCAGCGCCGCAGGATGTCGCGATAGGCGGCAAGCGCTGGCTCGATCCGACCGGCGCGATGCAGCGCCAGCGCCCGCTCCATGGCGGCTTTCGCAGCCTCGGGCGGTGGCGGCAACACCGTCGGCGCAGCGCCGGGCCGGCCGGGAGAACCGGGTTTCAGGGAACCGCGATGGTCGGGTTTGCGCGTCATGCTCGAAAGGCGTGTCGATGGTTCCGATGCGGCTCGCCATGCGGCGCGGATCGGGGTCGAAATTGGGCGAGCGGTCGGGCTATTGTCAAACGACCGCCACGCTTGCAGGGTCTCGCCCGCGCCGCCGCGCTTGTTTCTTCCCGCCGCCCGAACCCTCTCCGCCCGGGATCGCATCGAAGATGACCAAGATCGTCTGGATCGCTTCCTACCCGCGCTCGGGCAATACCTGGATGCGCTTCCTGGTGGCGCATCTGCTGCATCGGCGAATCGAGAACAGCGCACAGCTCGGCTTCGCGGTGCCCGACATCCACCGGTTCGTCACCGGCCAGCATCTGCTCGGCCCGGCGCAGAGTTTCATCAAGACGCATTGGCGCTGGCAGGACGAATTCCCGCTGCGCGAGAACACGGAAGGCGTCGTCTATCTGATCCGCGATCCGCTCGCGGTCATGGAATCCGCGATCGGTTTCGCTTTGCGCAGTGCGACCGCGACGGCCGGCGAGAACGATGCGCCCGATATTGAACGTCACACGCGCGCCCTGGCCGATCAGTTCATCGACGAGTTCGGTCTCGCCGACTGGTCGCGCGCTGGTTTCGGCAACTGGGAAGAAAACGCCGCAAGCTGGATCGAAGCCGATCTGCCGTTTCCGCGTCTCGTCATCCGCTTCGAGGATCTGCGCGCCGATCCGGCAGCGACCCTGCGTGAGATCGCCAACTTCGCCAGCATCGAGGTCGGCCCGGTCCGGCTCGAAACCGCGGTGCGCCGTTCCTCGCTTGAGCGGCTCTCGACCATCGAGGAGAACGAGGCGCGGGCGGGGATGCCGGGTTTGTTCGCAGCCGACCGCAATGCGGGGGCGAACGAAGCCGGTTTTCATTTCATCGGCGGTGCGCGCAAGCCCGTGCTGCTGACCGACGACGAGCGCGCCCGCGCGCGGGCCCGCTTCGGCCCCGCCATGCAACGCTTCGGATACGAGTAGGGGCCGCTCCTTGCAAAGAATGGCGGCGATGCACCCCCTCACCCTACCCTCTCCCCCTCATAGGGGGAGAGGGATGCGAAGGGTTGGCGCGGCGTTGCCGCGGTCGGCCGCGGCGGACCGCGGCGTCGCGACTTACCCGG
>JBBDWW010000276.1:0-3489 GCA_040902645.1 Dongiaceae bacterium
CGATCGCGAATCTTTCGCCAGCTGGTGCGAAATTCTGAACGGGGGGTCCAAGGCGGCGCGCTGGCTGTTGCGGGAAGCGCCCGAGGGCGAAGCCAATCTGCGCAGCGCCGCGACCGCGGCCGGAATCGCACCGGACCGGCTGATTTTCGCTGCGCGCAAACCGCGCGCCGATCATCTTGCGCGCCTCGCGCTTGCCGATCTCGCGCTCGATACGTTCGTTTATGGTGCGCACACGACGGCCGCGGACGTGCTGCGTGCCGGCGTGCCGATGGTGACGCGGCTCGGGCCGGCCTTCGCTTCGCGGGTGGCGGCGAGCATTTTGACGGCCGCCGGATTCGAAGATTTGATCGCGCCCGACATCGCGGGTTGCACCAAGCTCGCGATCGAACTCGCGTCGGACGACACCCGCCGCGCAGTACTCAAGGCGCGGTTGGCGGCCGCCATTCCCGAGGCGCCGATCTTCGACACGCAAAGACTGGTACGCAGTATGGAGCAGGCTTATGCGGCGATGTGGGCGCGGCACCAAGCGGGCGAGAAGCCGGCGCCGATCGATCTCTCGGAAGCGCCGTACGATCGCCCCAACGATTGCTAGGCGCGCGATCGCGCCGTTCGGTCAGTAGCGCCGCAGCAGTCCGACGAGGCGACCCTGGATCTGCACCCGGTCGGGGCCGAAGATCCGCGTTTCGTAAGTCGGGTTCGCCGGTTCGAGCGCGATCGACGCACCCTTGCGGCGCAACCGCTTCAAGGTCACTTCGCTGCCGTCGATGAACGCCACCACGATGCTACCGTTCTCGGCCGTGTCGCAGCGCTGCACGATCGCGGTGTCGCCGTCGAAAATGCCGGCATCGATCATCGAATCGCCCTCAACCTCGAGTGCGTAGTAATCGCCGCGACCGACCAGGCTGGCGGGAATGTCGACCGTCTGGCTGTGGTCGCGCAGCGCCTCGATCGGCGTACCGGCCGCGATGCGCCCATAGAGCGGCAGTTCGATCGAACCGGCTTCGTGCGCGTTCTTGGCGCCGGGCATCGATCCGCTGAAACGGCCTTGAATGACATTGGGCTGGAAGCCGCCTTCGCCGTTGCGGCCATTCGGCTGGCTCGCCTCGTCCGGCATGCGGGTGACTTCGAGCGCCCGGGCGCGATGGGGCAGCCGGCGCAGGAAACCGCGCTCCTCGAGCCCGGTAATCAGGCGATGGATGCCCGATTTCGAGCGCAGGCCGAGCGCCGCCTTCATCTCCTCGAAGGAGGGGCAGACGCCGGTCTCGCCGAGCCGGCGGTTGATGAACATCAGGAGTTCGTGCTGCTTGCGCGTAAGCATGGGCCCATCCTTGGCATCGACCGGGCGCTGCCAGATTTCTGGCGGGCGACTCCGGGAACAAAACGGGAAACGCGCCTCTGTTCTAGTTTGGTTCCTGCGGCGGGGTCAAGAGCCGCGTGCCGGGCAGGGTCGCTCGCGGGCCCGCACGCTGGTCAGAAACCGCGGGAAAGCGCGATTTTGCTCAGATCCCGAAGGCGCCGCCGGACAGGGGCACGATCTCGACTTCGGCGCCGGCCTTGAGGGCGGGGGCCAACGGCGCGCGTGCGATCAGGCAATCGGCGCCGGCGAGGAACGACAGCATCGAACTGTCCTGCCGGTCGAAGGCGGTCGCGACCAGTCCGCCATCTTCCGTGCGCTCGAGCCGCGCGCGCAGATAATCCTCGCGCCGGTCATTCTCCGGCAGATCCTTTCCGAGCCGGGCGCGTTCGCGCGGGACAATAGGGTCGGACACGCCCTCCAGCAGCGCCAGCGCGGGCCTGAGGAAGATCGTGCTGCACACGAGTGTCGAGACCGGATTGCCGGGCAGACCGAGCACCGGCGTGCCGTCGACCTTGCCGAACATCAGCGGTTTGCCGGGGCGCATCGCGATCTTCCAGAAATCGAGCATCATGCCTTTGGCACCAAGCGCCGCGCGCATCAGATCGTGATCGCCGACCGAGACGCCGCCGGTCGTCACCAGCAGGTCGGCCGCTGCCGCGCCATCGGTCATGCTCTTGAGCGCTTCGAGATTGTCGGGTGCGACGCCGAGATCGATCGGGATACCGCCGCAGGCGCGCACGAACGCGGCGATGCCGATCCCGTTGGAGCTGACGATCTGGCTCGGGCCGATCGGTTCGCCCGGCATCACGATCTCGTCGCCGGACGAGAGGATCGCGACGCGCGGCTGGCGATGCACTTGAAGCCAGGGCCGGTTCATTGCCGCGGCGAGACCGACATCGCGCGCCGTGAGGCGGCGACCGCGCTTCAACAGCACGCTGCCGGTTTTGAAATCGAGGCCGGCGGGGCGAACGAACAGGCCACACTTGACCGTCTCTTTCACGATCACGCGCTTGCCCTCGGCGTCGGTGTTTTCCTGGATGACGATCGCATCGGCGCCATCGGGGACGGGACCGCCGGTGAAGATGCGCACCGCCTCGCCGGGCCCGATCTTGCCGGCGAAGGCGCGGCCGGCCGGTGCTTCGCCGATGACGGTGAGCGTTGCGGGCACCGAGACGACATCCGCGGCGCGCACGGCATAACCGTCCATCGCCGAGACCGCGACCGGCGGCTGCGTCACACGCGATTCGAGATCGGTTGCGAGCACGCGCCCGAGCGCCTCGTTGAGCGCGATCTGTTCGATGCCGAGCGGGGCGAGCGCGTCGAGAATTCGTTGCAGGGCCTCGGCAACCGAGATCATCGTCACGCGGCCTGGAACGTGCCGGACTTGCCGCCGGATTTCTGCGTCAGACGAATATCGGCGATGCGCATGCCGCGATCGATCGCCTTGCACATGTCGTAGACGGTGAGCGCTGCGACCGCGACGGCGGTCAGTGCTTCCATCTCGACACCGGTCTGGCCGGTTACCTTGCAGGTCGCAACGATATCGACCGCCGCGCGATCGGGATCGGGCTTGAGATCGACCGCGACCGATTGCAGCGCGAGCGGATGACAGAGCGGGATCAGGTCGGGCGTGCGCTTGGCACCCATGATGCCGGCAAGTCTGGCGACGGACAGCACGTCGCCCTTCCTGATGCCGCCGGCCATGATCCGTTCGAGCGTCGCCTTTTCCATGAACACGGTGCCGCGCGCCTCGGCGACGCGCTCGGTCGCATCCTTGCCCGAGACGTCGACCATGACGGCGCGGCCCTGCTCGTCGAAATGCGTGAGATCGGCCATCGGTGGATCAGGCGCTCGCGGGAAGGGGTGCCGCGCCCAGCAGGCGACGGGTCGCGGCCGTGACATCCGCCTCGCGCATCAGCGATTCCCCGACCAGGAAGAGGCGGGCGCCAACCGCGGCGAGGCGCACCAGATCCTCGGTCTTTTCGATGCCGCTTTCCGCGACGATCAGGCGATCGACCGGTACGCGCGGCGCGAGCGCTTCGGTTGTCGCGAGATCGACCTTCAGCGTCTTGAGATTGCGGTTGTTGATGCCGATCAGCCGTGCATCGAGCTTGAGCGCGCGATCGAGCTCC
>JBBDWW010000277.1:0-3419 GCA_040902645.1 Dongiaceae bacterium
GGAAGCTCCGGATCGAGCCCCAGTCGCTCGCAAAGGAGCGCACGGCGGGCGCGGCCCGCGCGGGCGATGACCGGGATCGTCATCTGGCGCGCGCAGGCGCCCATCTCCAGCGCCATGCCGGGGATGAGCAGCAGGTCGCCGTTTGCGTACTCCTCGCGCAGCGTCTTGACGAGATCGTCGCCCGCCGTCGCGAGGCTCCCCTCGCCCGCCGCGCGCGCGCGATCGGCCAACGCGGCGTAAATTTCCACCCATGTGAAATTCGTGATGCAAATCGCCGGGATCCCCGCGCGCCGCGCCGCGACAAGAGGGAACGACGGCATATCCGTGATGACGACGCGGACTTGGTGCGACTTGAGAAACTGAATCTCGCTCTCCAGGCGCGTCGCGTTTTGCTTCATCACCTCCGCGGCGGCGGCGAACGTCATCGCGGTGTCCACCGCCGTGCTGTCCTTGCCGAGAGCGCCGCAATCAAACCCCGCCGGATGATGATGGTAATGCCGCCCGGCAAGCTCCTGGCGCAGGAACCATTCGGGGATGTCGGTCCGCACGGCCAGAGGGACCTCCGCCGGCAACTCCTTGATGACCGCCGCCTAGCGCACGAAATGCACGAAGCCGTGGGCCGTGATATAGTACGCGATCGTCATGCGGCCTCGCCCTTGGCCGAGAGGCGGATTCGCGGATCGATAAGCGCGTAAACCATATCGACGGCAAAGTTGATCGCGAGGAAGACGGCGCCGGTCAGCATCAGATACGCGACGACGAGCGGGCGATCGACGAAGATCGATTCGATCAGCAGCTTCCCGAGTCCCGGCCATTGGAATATCGTCTCGGTCACCACAGAGAAAGCGAGAAGCTGGCCGAACTCGACGCCGGTGACGGTGACGATCGGGATGAGCGTGTTGCGCATCGCGTGCCTGCCGACGACGCTCGCGGGAGAGAGGCCGCGCGCGCGGCAGACTCGGATGAAGGGCGCCTGCAGCGTGTCCAGAAGCTCCGAACGCACAAGCCGCATCAGCATCGCGACGTGATGGAGCGCAAGCGTGGCCGCCGGCAGGAGGATATGCCGCCAGCCGTCAATTGTGAGGACGCTCCAATTCGAGCCGCCGACCGCGCGCGTCTCCCCTCGCCCCATCGCCGGGAGCCAATCCAGCTTCACGCCGAAATACATCATAAGAAGAAGGCCGAGCCAAAAGGTCGGAAGCGAGATGCCGATCATCGAGGACCACATGGCGGCGCGCGCGGGCCAGCCCTTCGGACGCACGGCGGCGAGAATGCCCAGCGGGACGCCGAACAGAAGCGATATCAGCATCGAGACGCAGGCCAGCTCGATCGTCGCCGGGGCGCGCTCGGCGATGAGCGAAAGCACGGGGCGGCCTTGGTAATAGGAATCGCCGAAGTCGCCGCGCACGGCGCGCGAGACGAAGCGCACGAATTGAATATGCAGGGGCTTGTCCAGGCCGTACTTCTCGCGCAGGGCGGCCTTGTCGCGGTCGCTGGCGGTCTGCGGCAGGAGGATCGTCGCGGGATCGCCCGCGGCGAACATCACCGTGAAAACGAGGATCGTGATGAGCGCGAGGCTCAGCAGGGATTGCAGGAATCGGCGGATGAGAAATGAGAGCATTAGGATTGCGGCGAGAAAAGGATGGCCCTCAAGATGGCGAACTCGGATTGAGCCGCGTCATGTCATGCGTAGTGTCTCAAGCTCATTGCGGATTATCCAGCGCCGCGCGCGCCGGATCTTGCGAACGTATCTCGTAATCCTGGCGCAGCCGGCCGTGCGCGTGATAAAAGGGAGGTTGCCGCGGCGGCGCGGGGCCTTGCGCAATCCCCCGCCCGCCCGCTCCGGCGCAATCCATCGCGGCCTCATGCCGCGCGAGGCGAATCCGATGCCAAAGAACATCTACGAAAAAATCTGGGAAGCCCACTTGGTCCATGAGGAGGCGGGCAAGGACACGATCCTTTACGTGGACCGCCATTACGTGCATGAGGTCACGTCGCCGCAGGCGTTCGACGGCCTCAGGCTGGCGGGGCGCGCCGTGCGCCGTCCCGATCTGACCTTCGCGACGATGGACCACAATATCCCGACGACCGACCGCTCGCTCCCCATCCGCGACCCGATGAGCAAGCAGCAGGTCGAGACCCTCTCGGCCAACTGCAAGCAATTCCAGATCGCCTGCTTCGACATGCACGACCGCAAGAACGGCATCGTCCACGTCATCGGCCCCGAGCTTGGCCTCACGCAGCCGGGAATGACGATCGTCTGCGGCGACTCCCACACCTCGACGCACGGCGCCTTCGGCGCGCTGGCGTTCGGCATCGGCACCAGCGAGGTCGAGCACGTCTTGGCGACGCAGGCGCTGCTCCAGAAGAAGGCCAAGACGATGGAGATTCGCGTCACGGGCGCGCTGCCCAACGGCATCACGGCCAAGGACGTGATTCTGGCGATCATCGGCAAGATCGGCACGGCGGGCGGGACGGGCTACGTCATCGAATACACCGGCGACGTGATCCGCGCGCTCAGCATGGAAGGCCGCATGACGGTCTGCAATATGTCGATCGAGGCCGGCGCGCGCGCGGGCCTGATCTCGCCGGACGAGAAGACCGTCGAGTACCTTCGCGGGCGCGAGTATCTGCCCAAGGGCACGGCTTGGGATGCGCTGGCCTCCAAGTGGAAGACATGGGCGTCGGACGCGGGATGCTCTTACGATCGGCTTGTCGAATTGAAGGCCGAAGAGATCGAGCCGCAGGTGACGTGGGGCACCTCGCCGGGCATGGTCACGGGCATCGGCGGCAAGACGCCCGTGCTGGCCGAAATCTCCGACCACAACACGCGGCTCTCCGCGCATCGCGCGCTCAAATACATGGGCCTGGATGAGGGCGTCCCCATGGATTCGGTCAAGATCAACAAGGTCTTCGTGGGCTCCTGCACGAACGCGCGCATCGAGGACCTGCGCGCGGCGTCCAAGGTCGCCAAGGGGCACAAGATCGCGCCGACGATCGACCAAGCGATCGTCGTCCCCGGCAGCCACACGGTCAAGCAGCAGGCCGAGGCCGAGGGCCTGGACAAGATATTCAAGGAGGCGGGGTTCGAGTGGCGCGAGGCCGGCTGCTCGATGTGCCTGGCCATGAACGACGACGTCCTCAACCCCGGCGACCGCTGCGCCTCGACATCCAACCGCAACTTCGAGGGCCGCCAAGGCAAGGACGGCCGCACGCATTTGGTCAGCCCCGCAATGGCCGTCGCCGCCGCGATCAAGGGGCATTTCAATGATATACGCAAGTGGGAGTATCGCTAATCGTGGCACGGGCGTCCCGCCCGTGTGAATGTAGGTCGGCTCTCCAGAGCCGACGTATCGTAGGTCGGCTTTGCAAGCCGACGTCTTCCTGTGGCACGGGCGTCTCGCCCGTGATGGAAGCGA
>JBBDWW010000278.1:0-3416 GCA_040902645.1 Dongiaceae bacterium
CTCGATCGTGCCGCTGCGGGTCACGACCCCCGTCACGCGCGCATCGTCGGCGGCCAGTGCAATGACCGGTGTCGTCAGCTTGACAGTCGAACCCGCCTCGCGCGCGGCGCGGATCAGCGCATCGGTGGTGGCGACTGGGTCGAGTGCCCCTTCGCTTGGCGCAAACGCGGCACAATCGGGCGGCGCCATCAGGTTCGGCTCCAGCCTTGCGATCTCGTCGCGCGTCACCAGCCTAATATCGTAACCGCGCGCTGCATGGTCGCGAACCATCGCTTCGGTCTGGCGCGGGTCGGACGACCAGCTCAGCGCGCCGCACCAGTCGATCGGCAGCGCATCGCCGAGCTCGCCTTGCAGCCGGCGATAATCGGCCAGAGCCTGCGCGCGCAGCGGCGCATTCTCGGCGCCAACGCCATGCGAGACATTGATCCACGCGAACGACTTGGCCGTCACGCCGCTCGCCGGGCAGTTCTGCTCCAGCACGGTGACGGCGGCACCGCCGCGCGCGAGATGATAGGCGATCGATGCGCCGACGATGCCGGCGCCGACGACGATGATCTTCTGTTTCGATGCGTTCATGCGCAGGCGGAGTCGGCTGGCGCCGTCAGGTACCGACATCCTGGCTGTTGCGGTCGGGATCGACCGGGTCCGCCTCGGTCGAGACGTCCGCGTCGTCGGCGCTGGAATCGGGGCGATCCCCCGGCGCTTGCCGCACCATCTCGTCGAGCCGCAGTTCCCCTGCAATGCGGTTGAGCACGCCATTGACCAACGAGGTTTCGCGCTCACCCATGAAGGCGCCCGCGACGTCGGTATATTCGCTGATCGTCGCGCGCGGCGGGATGTCCTGCCGGTTCGACAATTCCCAGGCACCGGCACGCAGGATAGCACCCAGCGTCGCCTCGAGCCGTTCGACGGTCCAGTCTTCCTTGAGCACGGCCGAGATCATCGCATCGAGATCGGAGCGCTCGGCGGCAGCGCCGCGCACCAGATCGACGAAATAGGCGCGATCGGGTTCCGGCAATGTCTGCCCGTCGATCGGTTCCGCGAGACGATGCGTGATGAATTCGATGATGACCGTCTCCGCCGCCGTGCCGGTCATGGCGATCTGATAGAGGGCCTGCACGGCCTTGAGCCGCGCCGTTCTGCGGGCGAGCCGCCTGTCGGGTTGACGGCTCATGGCGGTTCAGCGACCGCCGCCGGAAATCGCGGCAGCGAGGCGTTTCTTGAGAACGAGCATGGCGAGACAGGCGCGCGCCGCATCGCCGCCCTTGTTCTTGCGATCGACGCCGGCGCGCGCCCAAGCCTGGTCGCCATTCTCGACAGTCAGAATACCGTAGCCGAGCGGAACCTGATGATCGACTGCGATATCCTGCAGCGCGCGGGCACTCTCGCCGGAGACATAGTCGTAATGCGTGGTTTCGCCGCGGATCACGCAGCCGAGCGCGATATAGCCGTCGAAACCGCCGCGCGCGATCGCCATGCGGATCGCCGCCGGAATTTCGAACGCTCCGGGCACGGCATAGCGCTCCCAGCTCGCGCCCGCTTCGCCCAAAGCCGCTTCGGCGCCGCGGACCAGTTCGTTCGCGATGTCTTCGTAGAATCGCGCTTCGACGATCAGGATATGCGGATGATCCTGCAATTCGCTTCCTCAGTCCGATGGAATGGGGCGCTGGCCGACGACGCGCAGCCCGTACCCGTCGAGCCCGACGATCGTCCGCCGCTTGGTGTTCGACAGCAGGACCATGTCCTTGACGCCGAGATCGACCAGAATTTGCGCACCGATGCCGTAATCGCGCAAGACGCCGGCATTGGCATCGCCGCTTTCGCGCGCCCGCACCAGATCGCTCACGCTGGTCGGCCGCGGTTCGCGGATCAGCACGATGACGCCCCGCCCCTCCTCGGCGATCAGTTGCATCGCCGTCTGGAGCTGGCCGGCGCGCCCGTCATGCCGGTCGCCCAGCACGTCGTCGAGCACGTTGAGCGCGTGCATGCGCACGAGAACCGGTCCCGGCTGCAAGAGATCGCCCTTCACCAGTGCGATATGCTCGGCATAGGCAATGCGGTTGGTATAGACGCACACCCGGAACGGACCGCCGAACCGGGAATCGATTGCGCTTTCGGCCGTGCGCGCGACAATCTTCTCGGTGCGCCGGCGATACTCGATCAGATCGGCAATGGTCGCGATCTTGAGCCCGTGCCGCTGGGCAAACGCGATCAGATCGTCGCGCCGCGCCATGGTGCCGTCGTCGTTCATGATCTCGCAGATCACACCCGACGGATTGAGCCCCGCGATGCGCGCAATGTCGACGGCCGCCTCGGTATGGCCGGCTCGCACCAGAACGCCGCCGTCGCGCGCCACCAGCGGGAACACATGGCCGGGCGTCACGATGTCGCGGTCGGTCGAATTCGGGTCGATGGCGGTTGCGATGGTTCGCGCGCGATCGGGCGCCGAAATACCGGTCGTGACGCCTTCGCGCGCTTCGATCGATACGGTGAAGGCGGTTTCGTGCCGGGTCTCGTTCTTGCGCGCCATCAGCGGCAGGCCGAGCCCGTCGACCCGCTCGCGCGTCAGCGCAAGGCAGATCAGTCCGCGCCCGTGCTTTGCCATGAAGTTGATCGCATCCGGCGTCGCCATTTGTGCTGGAATGACGAGATCGCCCTCGTCTTCGCGGCTTTCATCGTCGACCAGCACGAACATGCGGCCATTCCGCGCATCCTCGACAATGTCTTCGGGCGCGGAAACCAGTTCGCGAAAGGCGACGACACGGGGATTTTCCAAGGCGCTGCTCATGTGGGCGATCTGCCCTCCTCGTTGAGGCGCGCAACGTAGCGCGCCAGCAGATCGATTTCCAGATTAACGCGCCCGCCCTCCGCGAGCGCGCCGAAATTGGTCGTCCGACGCGTAATCGGGATCACGTTGATGCCGAATTCGCGGCCCTCGACCTCGTTCACCGTCAGCGAGACGCCATCGAGGGCGACCGACCCCTTCGACGCAATGAAGCGGGCGAGCGATGCCGGTGCTGCGAAACGGAAGCGCAGGCTGTCGCCGTCCGGCCGGCGGTCGACGATCGCCGCGACCCCATCGACATGGCCGGAGACGAGATGGCCGCCAAGCTCGTCGCCGAGCCGCAGCGCGCGCTCGAAATTGACCGCGCTCCCTTCGCGCCAATCCCCCAATGTTGTGCAGGCGAGCGTTTCGCCCGATACGTCGACCGCGAACCAGCCCGCGCCCTTCTCGACGACCGAGAGGCAGCAGCCATTGCAGGCGATCGACGCGCCATCGGCGATGGTGGCCGTGTCGTAGCCGGTTTCGAACTCGAACCGCGTGGTCCCGCCGGCGCGAATACGGCGCACCCGCCCGAGATCGGTGATGATGCCGGTGAACATGGCGGGCACGTTAGGCGCGACGGCGATAGGTT
>JBBDWW010000279.1:0-3404 GCA_040902645.1 Dongiaceae bacterium
CCTGATCGCCGCGCAGATAGTTTTCATAGGTGGTGGCGGCCTGGGCGCCGACCCGCTTGCCGTTCAGATCTTCGGCGCCGGTGATCGAAATGTTGTCCTGATGCACGACCACGGAGGCGGGCGTGTAGTAATAGACGGTCGGAAAATCGACGACCTCGGCGCGTTCCACCGTCGGCGTCATCGAGCCGATGCAGATATCCCAGCGACCGGCCCATTTGCCGGCGGTGATCACATCCCAGCCCGGCGTCACCACTTCGAGTTCGACGCCGAGGCGGTTCGCGAATTCGCGCGCCACGTCGACATCGAAGCCGGCCATCTCGTTGTTCTCGTCGAGATAGGAAAAGGGCGGGTACTCGGCATCGACCGCGAGCACCAGTTTGCCGTTCGCCATGACGCGGTCGAGCGTCTCGCCGGCCATCGCGCCGCTGCCGGCGGAAACCAGCAGGACGGCGGCCATCGTCGCCAGCCCGCTACGGATCCAGCTTTTGATTTTCATGGTCCTTGTCCCTTGTCTGAGCCGCCGGCCCCGGGCGACCGATCGCCTCTGTCGCCGGCCGGCTCTACCATCAAAGACGGGGCGGCTCTGCCCGTCAATCGCGCCGTTTGACCGTCGCCGGAAGCCAGCCTTACAGTCGCTCACGCGGTCTGCGGAGGAAACATCGATGGCCCTGGCCCTGGCGCCCAACGATGCCGGCTTGAATGATCTGAGCGATCTGGTCGATCTCGACCGGTATCCGCTCCATGAAAGCGGCGGCGCGCATCTGCGAGAACTTGTCGAGGATTGTCGCGTGCAACTGGCATCACGCGGCGTCGCCACATTGCCGGGGCTGGTACGGCCCGATGCGGTGCGACGCATGGCGGCCGAGACCGAAGCGGTCATCGATCGCACCTATTACTGCGACAGCCAGCACAATGCCTATCTGAAGGCGCCCAATCTCGATCTGCCGCGGACCCATCCGCGCAATCGCGATCTCGCGACGCAGGTCGGATCGGTCGCGTGGGACCTGATCGAGCCGCAGGCGACATTGCGCCGGCTTTATCTTTGGGATCCACTGGTCGCGTTCGTCGGCGCGGTGCTCGACCGCAGCCCGTTCTTTCGTTTCGCCGATCCGCTCGGCGCCTGCTCGATCAACGTGTTCCGTCCCGGCATGGGCCATGCCTGGCATTTCGACGAGGCGAAGTTCAGCACGACGCTGATGCTGCAGAAAGCGGAGAAGGGCGGCGATTTCGAGTACGTGCCGTTCCTCAGGCCCGAGCGCGGCGAGGATTTCGATGCGGTCGGTCGCATTCTCGATGGCGACGAAACCGATGTCGTGCGCCTGCCGTTCGAACCGGGCACGCTCTCGATCTTTCACGGGTCGCGCTCGCTGCATCGGGTGACGCGCTGCGGCGGCAAGCGCGACCGGCTGGTTGCCGTTCTCTGCTTCGCGAGCGAAGCCGGCGCGGTCAATTCCGAAGCCGTGCGGAAACTGTTCTGGGGCCGGACACGCTGAAATCGCGGGAGGTCGTATGGCTGCGGCGAGGATGACGATTCGTCCGGGCCATCTGACGCTCGACGATTGCGCGGCGCTTGCCAGCGGCGGCTTGACCCTCCGTCTCGATCCGAAAGCCTGGCCGGCGATCGAGGCCTCGGCCGCGACCGTCGCGAAACTGGTGAAAGCGGGGAAGCCGGTCTACGGCATCAATACTGGCTTCGGCTCGCTCGCGCGCCAGCGTATCGCCGATAGCGATCTCGCCGAGCTGCAACGCCGCCTGGTGCTCTCGCATATGGCCGGAACCGGACCCGCGCTCGGCGATCGCGTGGTGCGGCTCGTGCTTGCGCTCAAGGCAGCCTCGCTGGCGCAGGGTTATTCCGGTGTGCGGCGACGCATTGTCGAGGCGCTGATCGCGCTCTACAACGCGGATGTGCTGCCGATCGTTCCAGCGCAGGGTTCCGTCGGTGCCTCGGGCGATCTGGCACCACTCGCGCATATGTCGGCGCTGCTGATCGGGCACGGCAAGGCAAAGGTTCGCGGCAAGATCGTCACGGCGTCGAAGGCACTCGCTGTTGCGGGTCTCGAGCCGATCGTGCTCGGCGCAAAGGAGGGCCTCGCCCTTCTCAACGGCACGCAGGTTTCGACCGCGCTCGCGCTGACGGCCCTCATCGATGCACAGAGCCTGCTCGCCAGCGCGATCGTGACCGGCACGATGAGCGTCGATGCGGCGGCCGGTTCCGACGTGCCGTTCGATCCGCGCATCCATGCGGTGCGCGGGCAGCAGGGACAAATCGCGGTTGCTGCGATCTATCGCCGCCTGTTGAAGGGCAGCCAGATTCGCGACAGCCATCTCGATTGCGACCGGGTGCAGGATCCCTATTCGCTGCGCTGTCAGCCGCAGGTGATGGGCGCCTGCCATATGCTGCTCGAACAGGCGGCATCCGTGCTGATCGCCGAGGCAAACGGCGTCTCGGACAATCCGCTGGTCTTCACCAAAGAAGGCCGGATTCTCTCCGGCGGCAATTTCCACGCCGAACCGGTGGCACTTGCCGCCGACACGATCGCACTGGCGATTGCCGAGATCGGCTCGCTCGCGGAACGGCGCATCGCGCTTTTGACCGATTCGCGAATGAGCGAACTGCCAGCCTTCCTCGTGCCGGAGCCGGGGCTCAATTCCGGTTTCATGATCGCGCAGGTGACGGCAGCCGCCCTCGCCTCTGAAAACAAGCAGCGCGCAGCACCGGCCTCGATTGACAGCCTGCCGACATCGGCCAATCAGGAAGATCATGTCTCGATGGCGACGCATGCGGCGCGCCGCCTGCACGAGATGAACACGAATCTCGCCGGCATCGTCGCGATCGAGTATCTGGCGGCAGCGCAAGGCATCGATCTGAGAGCACCGCTCAAGACCAGCCCGGCGCTGACGAAGGCGATGAAGGCGCTGCGGGCGAAGGTCAAAATGTGGCGCGAGGATCGCGAGATGGCAGTCGATATCGAAGCCGCCCGCGCGATCGTCGAGGCGGGGCAATTGGCGGCGATTGCGGGCGGGCGCTAGGCGAGGGGTGTGTTACGCCACCAGCGGCTTGATCGATTTGTCGAGATCGTCGTTGAGGATGTCGCCCAAACATTCGAGGTCGTAGCGATTCTGCAGGTTCATCCAGAATTGCGGCGTGGTGCGCAGCGCACGCGCAAGCCTGAGGGCGGTATCCGCCGTGATGCCGCGATTGCCCTGCACGATCTCGCCGATCCGGCGCTGCGGGACGCCGATCGTCTTGGCAAGCCGGTATTGCGTGATCCCGAGTGGTTTCAGGAACTCCTCGAACAAGATTTCGCCCGGGTGAACGGACGGCAGCTTATTCTTTCGTCGAACCATGGTGTTCGAAAGCCAGTGATGCGCGTGTTTCTGTCTCAATGCGACGCAGTCTGCAA
>JBBDWW010000280.1:0-1812 GCA_040902645.1 Dongiaceae bacterium
CGTGGCTGCCGTCGCCAGCATTGACGACCGCGCAATCGACTTTCTGCGAGAGCAGGTTGACCGCACCGGAATCCGGATGGCGCACGACAATCACGTCCGGGCGCATGGCATTCAGGGTCATCGCGGTATCGATCAGCGTCTCGCCCTTCTTGATGGCACTGGTCGCGACCGACATGTTGATGACGTCGGCGCCCAGCCGCTTGGCGGCGAGCTCGAACGAGGTCCGGGTGCGGGTCGAATTTTCGAAGAACAGGTTGATGACGGTGCGACCATACAACAACGCCGCCCTTTTTTCGGGGCGGCGGCTCTGATCGACATAGGATTCGGAAAGATCGATAAGCCCGACGATTTCGTCTCGCGAAAGCCCTTCGATCTCCAGCAAATGCTTGCGCCGGTAGAAAAGGGGCGTCGGACGATCCTGATTGGCAGTCATTAAAGCGCGACTATAGTCTGGGCGGCGCATATCCCACAAGCTAATCCGTCGGTGCGTCAGCAACCCGGCAAAACCGCAAGAGGACGAAGGAAGAATGAAGGCATCGACCCTTGCCGCGGCGATCCTGCTGGGTTGTCTCGCAGCACCGGGGCTGGCTGCCGAACGCGGCACGGCCGAGGAGGCGCAGGCGCTGGTCGCCCGCGCGATCGCGCTCTACCAGCAGGAGGGCGAGGCGGCCTTTGCGGCGATGACCGTGCCGAGCACGGAATTCGTCGACCGCGATCTCTATATCTTCGTGATCGGTCGGGACAACCGGGTCGTGGGACATGGCTTCGCGCTCGAGCGGATCGGTCTCGACGTGACCACGCTGATCGACGATGCGGGCAACCCCTACGGTGTCGCGCTGATCGAGGACGCAACGGCGGAAGGCGCGTGGGTCGATTACCGGCGCGAGGATCCGCTGACCGGGTTGGTGGAATCGAAATCGAGTTGGGTCGTGCGATACGACGGATACGTATTCGGCTGCGGGATCTACAAACCGTAGCGGCGATCACTCTTTATAGTCGGGCTGGGTGCGGTCGAGCAGGCGGACGAGCCCCGGCCATTCCGTCTTGCCGTCATAGTGATAATGCTCCGACGCATACATCTGGTCGCGGTAGCGCGCGACCTTCTGCGGGTCCAGAAGATGGGGCGCCCGGCCCATCGACAAAGTGGCGATCTGCGCCGCACAGGTCTGTTTCAGGAAATAGGCACGAAAGAAGGCCGCCGCCGGCGTGTCGCCGAGCGCGTAGTAACCGTGATTGCGGCTGATAACGATCTGATGGCGGCCGAGCGATTTCGTGAAATGCGCGCCATAGGCTTCGTCCTCGTCGAACTCATATTCGATATAGGTCAGCAGATGGCCGAGATAGACCGCCGGCTGATTGAGCGGCAGCAGCCCGTCCTCGATCGAGCCGACCGCCATCACTTCGAGATCGTGGCCGTGCACGAAGAAATTGACGTCGGGCCGCGTGCCGAAGATCCATGTGCAGAGATTGACCGCGCCGTCGTTCAGCCAGGCGGCGTTCGCGTCGGTGGGTTTCCCGTCGCGATCGATCTTCACCAGGTCGGAGGCGCGCATCTCCTCCCAATAGAGACCGTAGGGATGCGTCAGATAGCGATCGGGCTCGCCGGCGACGCGCGCGCCGATCGCGCCATTGGCAAGATCCGACATGCCGTAATGCGCGGTCGCGCGATAGAGGGCGGCGAGCTCGATCCGGGTCTGCCATTCGGCCGGGCTGCAGGCCGGCCGCTCATGGCGATGCAGGGTCGTCAGCGATGCGGTTTCCATGCGGGTCTCCCGGGCGTCGCATCCAGGCGTCTGGGCCGAGCGTCGCTCG
>JBBDWW010000280.1:1822-3386 GCA_040902645.1 Dongiaceae bacterium
GGGCGCGCGGCCGGGGCGTGGCCCACCGATAGTCGGTCCAAATCGGCGCCAAGTCACCCGGTCGCGGCCGGCGGGCAGCCCGACCCTACGTCGATACATCTGTCGCCGCCCGGCTATTTACGGAATACTCAATAATAGGGCGGCCTCGGGCCGCGGGAACGTCGGAAGGGGAGAAGCCCATGACGAAGCGGATGCGGTTCTGGCTGGCAATCCTGGTGACCGGCAGCATGGCGGCGGTATCCGCTTGCGCCAGCGGCGATGCCGAGCGCGGCAGCGCCGGCGAGGCGAAGGATATGGTCGAGCGCGCGATCGACACCTATGACGCAGAGGGGACGGGCTCGTTCGCGGCGATGACCGCGCCGAGCACGGAGTTCGTCGATCGCGATCTTTACATTTTCGTGTTCGACCCGAACCACCGCGTCGTCGCCCACGGCACGAACGCCGAACTGATCGGCGATGACGTGACGTTGCTTGTCGATGCCAACGGCAAGGCGTTCGGCCTCGCGTTCGTTGAACGCGCGACGCCGGAGGGCGCTTGGGTCGATTATGCCTGGCTCGATCCGCTAAGCGGGGAAATCGTTGCCAAATCGAGCTGGGTTGTCCTGCATGACGACCATATTTTCGGCACCGGCATCTACAAGCCGTAGCGTTCCGATCGCGTGACCATCGGCGGCGCCGCTCCGGCGCCGCCGTTCGCCGCGTTATGATTTCTGCGCGGGGTCCAATGGGATCTGCGCCGGATCCATCCAGAAAATTTCCCAGATATGCCCGTCCGGATCGTTGAAGGCGCGGTTGTACATGAAGCCGAGATCCTGGGCTGCGTGCAGCTCCGAGCCGCCGGATTTGACGGCAATCTCCATCAGCCGGTCGACCTCGGCGCGACTGTCCTGCGACAGCGCGGTGAGCACTTCCGTGGTCTTCGATGCATCCGCGATGCTTTTCGGCGTGAATGTCTTGAAATACGGTTCGGCCAGTAACATCGCATAGGCGCTGTCTTCGGCGATGATCATGCAGGCCGCATTCTCGTCGGTGAATTGCGGATTGAATTTGAAGCCAAGCTTCTTGAAGAACGCCATCGACTTTTCGAGATTCTTCACCGGCAGATTGACAAAAATGGTGGTCGCCATGGTTTGCTCCTGTGTCCCGGAAATATGGCCCCTCTTACGCGGTGGTGATGTGATCACAGGCGCACGCGAAGGCCAGTGACGGATCGGTGGCACTAAGCATGCAAGGTTGGTCGCCGGCCGAAACGGGCGAATTCCGCGGATTTCTGCGGTGACGCCGTGAGACGCTAAAGGATGCCCTTTTTGCGCAACGCCGCGATTTCGGTATCGTCCATGTCAAGCAGTTCGTGCAGTACGCCGTCGGTATGCTGGCCGCAGGTCGGCGGCGCCATGCGATATTCGACCGGCGTTTCCGAATATTTAATCGGATTGCCGATCAGATCGACCGTACCCTTTTTCGCCAGCGGGTGCGGCACTTCGATCTTCATGCCGCGATGCAGGACCTGCGGGTCTTCGAAGACCTGCGCGATATCGTTGACCGGGCTCGCCGGCACGCCGCG
>JBBDWW010000281.1:0-3383 GCA_040902645.1 Dongiaceae bacterium
ATGGACTGCACCGGGTGCCACACACCCGGCGCGCTCGCCGGCAAACCGGATCTTGGCCGCTTTCTCGGCGGATCGGATATCGGGTTCCACATTCCCGAGGTCGGCATCTTGTACCCGCCGAACCTGACGCCGGATATGGAAACCGGCATCGGGAGCTGGAGCGTCCAGGATATCATCGCGGCCGTGCGCACCGGCGTCCGGCCGGATGGGCGCGAACTGTTTCCGCTCATGCCCTGGCCGTCTTACGGCTTCCTCACGGACGACGATGCATTGGCGCTCGCGACCTATCTCAAAAGTCTGCCGGCCGTGTCGCACCAGGCACCGGCAACGGTCGCCGGCCCCGATCAGGCCGTAGCACCCTATCTCACGCCGGTCGTACCGGTACCGTAACGCAGGCCCGATCGGCATGCCCATGACGGGCCGTCGTCGCAACGGCCGGCAAAAGGAGATCCCATGGCAATGATGAAAGCCGGCTGGCAACTCGCCCTCGAGCAGCGCCATGCGACGGCGGCGCGGATTGGCAACACGGTCTTCGTCGGCGGTGCCGGCGATGTTTCGGCCGACGGCCGGATCCGCCACGCGGGCGATCTGCCGGCCCAGATCGGCGGTGCGATGAGCAATCTGCGCAGCGCGCTCGCTGCCGAGAATGCAGGCCTCGGCGATGTCGCGCGGCTCAAGGTCTATTACAGCCCGAATGCCGGCCTCGACGAATGGTCGCTGCGCGCCGATCTCCAGCGCCACTTCCCGAACGATCCGCCGCCGGCGATCAGCCTCTTGCCGGTGCCGTTGCAACCCTTTGCCGGGCAGACGATCCAGATTCAGGCAATTGCGATCGTCGGCTGGCGTCAGGCGCCGCGCGCGCATGCCGTCACGCGCGCCGTGCCGAAATCGGTTGCCGCGCGGTTCGAGCATCCGATCTATACCGTCGGGCTGCGCGCCGGCGAATTCGTGACGGCGCCGCTACGCGCTGCCATCGACGAGGACGGCGCCCTCATCCATCCCGGCGATCCGGTCGCGCAGTCGCATGCGATCATGAACGATATCGACGCGACTCTATTTCATCTCGGCGCCGGCCCGCAGGACGCGATCAAGATGGAAGGGTATTATTTCGGCACGACGCACCAGGCCTGGGCGCCACTCGCTGCCGCCCGCGCCAGCCATTTCCGCGAGCCCGGCCCGGTCGCGACCGTCGTTCCCTGCCATGTGCTCGAACCCGAAGGCGCGCTGACCAAGATCGAGGTCATGGCGATGCGCGCGGATAACGGCCTCCACAACAAGTACATCCCGCGCGAGGATCGCTGGCCGGACAGTGTGTGGGACTGGTCGCTGCCGCTGCCCTACCGGCAGGGCCTGCGTCTGCGCAACCAGATCTGGACCGGCGGGCAGGTGCCGTTCGATCGCGGTTCGACCGCCGATCCTGCGATCCATCCGTTCGATCTTCTGAAACAGACGCGGTTCACGATGGGCCTGTGCAATGACATCGTTGCCGCCTTCGACCGCTCCTCGCGCGATTACCGGCTGCTGGTCTGTTACTTCACCTCGAAGGGCAGCGAGGACGAAACCCGCGCCTTCGTCGAGGCGATCGCCGATACCGTCGACGGTCCGCTGCCGCCGATGACGCTGGTGCCGCAGCCGCATATGCACACCGACGATGTGCGGGTCGAGATCTGGGGCGTCGCACAGGGTTAAGCGACCCGCGCATTCGTTCGCCCAAATGAACAACGGCCGACCGGATTGCTCCGGCCGGCCGCCTTCGTCAGCGATAGCAGGTCGGACTAAAGGCCGGCCTGCACCTCTTCGTACAGCTTGATGTAGGTTTCGTCGTATGGCGGCTGCTCGCCCTGCAGGAAGACCGAGCTCGACATCACCGATTCCGGATCGCCGATCCCGAGCTCCGCCAGCGTCTCCGGCGCGACGGCCTCGAACGCCTTGCGGTTGGCGTGGCCGTAGCCGTAATTCTCGATCAGATACTTGCCGGCCTCGACCTCGAGCCGCGAATTCATGAAGTCGTAAACCGCCTGCTCGTCCCCGTTTCCGACATTGGTGAGGATGAATCCGCAGACCCAGGTGCGAATACCTTCCTTGGGTACCGCATAGGCGACCGGGATGCCCTGCTGCTTGAGATGCAGCACGCCGTCGTTCCAGCCATAGGCGATGACGATTTCGCCCGAGGCCAGCCCCTGTTCGATCTCGCTTTGGCTGTTCCAGAAGAAACGCGAGAGGTCCCGCTGCTTCACGAGCAGCTTCCGAACCTCGACAAGCTGTGCGTCGTCGAGCGAGAAGATGTTCTCGTAGCCGAGCGCCATACCCGCGATTTCGACCGCCGCCGCCGCCTCGTTATACATCGAGATTTTGCCGGCATAGCGTTCGTCGAACATCATCATCCAGCTCTCTTCCTCGACATCGACCAAATCGGTGCGATAGATGATCGAGGAATTGCCCCACTCCCACGGGCAAAACAGCACATTGCCCTGGTCGTCGTTGGCATTCAGCAGACCCTTGAGATCCGGCCAGATATCGTCCCACACGTCGATGCGCGACGTGTCGATCGGTTTGATCAGACCGGCCTGGCTCCAGCGGATGACCGTTTCCGAGCAGGGGTGCACGACGTCGGCCTGGAAGCCTGCATTGACCTTCTGCACGGCTTCTTCCTGGTTGGCGAAGATCGAGTATTCGGGTTCGCCACCGTATTTGGCTGCGTAGGATGGATTGAATTCCGGCAGGTCGTAGCCCGACCAGGTCAGATAAACCACTTCACCGGCCGCTTGGGCTTTCGGCTTCAAGACTGCCGGCAAGGTAACCATAGCAAGGCCGGCAGCCGCTGCCGCCTTCGCCATGGAACGACGAGACAGCATCGTGCGTTGCATAATTTCTTTTCGCATGAGGTCCTCCCTGTGACCGCCATTGGGGCCCGGACCGAAGAGCCGGCCGAGGGGCCTGGAAAAACGCTACCATGCGGTCCGGAAACATTGAAACGCCGAGCCGGTCACAAAGTCGCGGGGGAGCTCAGACCCGCTGCCAGCTTGCCTTATCCCACTCCGGCAGGGGGCCCGGATGGTAAGGCAGATCGTCGGTTCGCGGGGTCCACTGCCCCGCCGCCATTATTTTTTGGACATGCGCCGCGATCTCGGCCAGCGGCGCGAACCAGACCTTCGCGGTCGCCTGCATATGCTCGATCATGTCGACCATCGCCCGCGCCCGGGCCGGGCGGCCCGAAATCCACGGATGCCACACGCCGATCCACAGCCCGCCCTCGCGCGCGACGGCGTCGAATTCGGAGAGAAACAGTTCCTGCGCGCGGCGCGGCGTCGAGATCTGGTTGGTCGTCCCGAGATCCCAGACATGCGCATATTGCGGCCAGTCATCGAGAATGATCGACGTCG
>JBBDWW010000282.1:0-3359 GCA_040902645.1 Dongiaceae bacterium
CTGCTGTTCATCCTCGTCGCCATCGCGGTCGGCGTGGCGCCCATGGTGCTCGGCAAGCTGCTCGGCCCCAGCCGGCCCGACCCCGAGAAGCTCTCGCCGTACGAGTGCGGCTTCGAGGCCTTCGAGGATGCGCGCATGAAGTTCGACGTGCGCTACTACCTCGTGGCGATCCTGTTCATCCTCTTCGACCTCGAGATCGCGTTCCTCTTTCCCTGGGCGGTCGTGCTGCAGGACATCGGCTGGTTCGGCCTGGTGGCCATGCTGATCTTCCTCGCCGTCCTCGTCGTCGGCTTCATCTACGAATGGAAGAAAGGAGCCCTCGAATGGGAGTGATGAAGGAGGGCGTCTCCCAGCAGGGATTCGTCGTCACCCAGGTGGACAACGTGCTCAACTGGGCGCGCACCGGGTCCCTCTGGCCCATGACCTTCGGGCTCGCCTGCTGCGCCGTGGAGATGATGCATGCGGGTGCGGCGCGCTACGACCTCGACCGCTTCGGCATCGTCTTTCGCCCGAGCCCGCGCCAGTCGGACCTGATGATCGTGGCCGGCACGCTCTGCAACAAGATGGCGCCGGCCATGCGCAAGGTGTACGACCAGATGGCCGAGCCGCGCTGGGTGGTCTCGATGGGCTCGTGCGCCAACGGCGGCGGCTACTACCACTATTCGTATTCGGTGGTGCGCGGCTGCGACCGGATCGTGCCGGTCGACATCTATGTGCCCGGCTGTCCGCCGACCGCCGAAGCGCTGGTCTACGGCATTCTGCAGCTGCAGAAAAAGATACGCCGCACCGGCACGATCGCGCGTTAGTAAGAGGTCGATAGCGTGGCGAACGAGGTGTTGCAGGAACTCGGCGATTACATCGCGGGCGCGCTCAGCAATGAGGTGCGCGGCACGGAAATCGTCTGCGACCAACTAATCGTGCATGTCGCGCGCCCGGCGATTGTCAAGGTGCTGACCTTCCTGCGCGACGACAGCAACTGCCTCTTCAAACAGCTCATGGATGTGTGCGGGGTCGATTATCCCGACCGCGAAGAACGTTTCGATGTCGTCTATCACCTGCTGAGCCTCAAGCATAACCAGCGGGTGCGGGTGAAGCTGACGACCAACGAGATCGAACCGGTGCCTTCGGTCACCGGTATCTTCTCCGTCGCCAACTGGTTCGAGCGCGAAACCTGGGATCTCTACGGGATCTTCTTTACCGACCATCCCGATCTGCGGCGGATCCTGACCGATTACGGGTTCGAGGGTCATCCGCAGCGCAAGGACTTTCCGCTTACCGGCTATGTCGAGCTGCGCTACGACGAAGAGCAGAAGCGCGTCGTCTATCGCCCGGTCGAGCTGGTGCAGGAATTCCGCCACTTCGACTTCCTCAGTCCCTGGGAAGGGATGCTCGGCGACGGAAGGCTGCTACCCGGCGACGAGAAGGCGGTCGCACCGAAATCGGCGGATCAGAAACCGGGCGGGCCGGCATGAGCGAGCTGCAGATCAAGCCGCTCACGCTCAATTTCGGGCCGCAGCATCCTGCGGCGCACGGCGTGCTGCGCCTCGTCATGGAGATGGACGGCGAGGTCATACAAAGGCTCGATCCGCATATCGGTCTCCTGCATCGCGGTACCGAGAAGCTGATCGAGTACAAGACCTATCTGCAGGCGATCCCCTATTTCGACCGGCTCGATTACGTCTCGCCGATGTGCCAGGAACATGCGTTCGTGCTGGCGATCGAGCGGCTGCTCGGGCTCGAAGTGCCGGCGCGCGGACAATATATCCGCGTGCTGTTCGACGAAATCACGCGGGTGCTCAATCATCTGCTGAACGTGCCGGCCTATGCGATGGATGTCGGCGCAATCACGCCGTTCCTCTGGTGCTTCGAACAGCGCGAAATCCTCATGGAGTTCTACGAGCGGGTTTCGGGCGCACGGCTTCATGCCGCCTATTACCGGCCGGGCGGCGTGCATCAGGACCTGCCGCCGGGGCTGATCGAGTATGTCGGCGAATGGGCCGAGAATTTCCCGAAGATCCTCAACGATATCGACAGCCTGCTGACCGAGAACCGCATCTTCAAGCAGCGGCTGGTCGATATCGGCTATGTCTCGGCCGAGGATGCGCTCGACTGGGGTTTCACCGGACCGATGCTGCGCTCGGCGGGCGTCGCGTGGGATCTGCGCAAGGCGCAACCCTATATGGTCTACGACAAGATGCAGTTCGACATTCCGGTCGGCAAGAACGGCGATTGCTATGACCGTTATCTCGTTCGCATGGAAGAGATGCGGCAGAGCCTGCGCATCATCAAGCAATGCCTCAACGAGATGCCGGGCGGCGCCTATGTCAGCGACGATCGAAAGATCGTGCCGCCGCGGCGCGACGACATGAAGCGTTCGATGGAAGCGCTGATCCATCATTTCAAGCTCTACACCGAGGGCTTCCGTGTGCCGGCCGGCGAGGTCTATGCGACGGTCGAGGCGCCGAAGGGCGAGTTCGCGGTCTATCTGGTGTCCGACGGGACCAACAAGCCCTATCGCTGCAAGATCCGCGCGCCGGGCTTCGCGCATCTCTCGGCGATCGATTTCTGCTCGCGCGGTCACATGCTGGCGGATTCGGTGGCGATTCTCGGTTCCATGGATATCGTGTTCGGCGAGATCGACCGATGAGTGGTGGCATGAATAGCGGCAACGAACCGATCGAGCAGCCGGTCAGCTTCGCCTTCGATGCGGCGAACGAGGCGGCGGCGCGCCAGTGGATCGCGAAGTATCCGAAGGGCCGGCAAGCGAGCGCGGTTTTGCCGCTGCTCGATCTGGCGCAGCGCCAGTCCGGTGGCTGGCTGCCGCGCGCGGCGATGGATCATGTCGCCGGCATCCTCGAGATGGCGTCGATCCGCGTCTACGAAGTCGCGACCTTTTATTCGATGTTCAATCTGAAACCGGTCGGCAGGTTTCATGTGCAGATCTGCCGCACCACGCCCTGCTGGCTGCGCGGATCCGATGCCCTGCGCGAGGCGGCGGAGAAGAAACTCGGTGTCGGCCTCAAGCAGCCGACATCGGACGGGCTTTTCACCATTTCCGAGGTCGAATGCCTCGGCGCCTGTTGCAACGCGCCGATGGTCCAGATCAACGACGATTTCTACGAAGACCTCACACCTGAGGAATTTGCGGCGCTGCTCGATGCGCTTGCCCGCGGCGAGACGCCGAAGACCGGTTCGCAATCCGGACGGCGCGGTTCCGAACAGGTGAAAGAGCGCACCACGCTGCTCGATACCGCGAAGCAGGGAGCCTGACGATGCTGCGCGACGAGGATCGGGTTTTCCGCAATCTCTACGGCGACGACGACTGGAAGCTTGCCGGTGCGCGCCGTCGCGGCCTGTGG
>JBBDWW010000283.1:0-3346 GCA_040902645.1 Dongiaceae bacterium
CGGTCTCGATCTCGGCGATCGGATCGCCCGGCGAAACCTTGTCGCCTTCCTTCTTGAGCCATTTGACGAGCTTGCCCTCAGTCATCGTGGGCGACAGCGCCGGCATCAGGATTTTCTGCGGCATCGTTCGCTCCTCACGTCCGATAGCTGACGCGCTTTGCCGCCTCGACGATGTGCGCCGCCTGCGGCAGCGCCAGCTTCTCGAGATTGGCGGCATAAGGCATCGGCACGTCGGCGCCGTGAATGCGCACGACCGGGGCGTCGAGCCAGTCGAAAGCCTGCTCCATCATGATCGCGGCGAGCTCGGCACCGATCCCGGCGAACGGCCAACCTTCCTCGACCGACACCAGCCGGTTGGTCTTCTTGACAGAGTTGACGATGGTCGCGACATCGAGCGGCCGGATCGTGCGCAGATCGATCACTTCGGCCTTGATGCCCTCGCCGGCGAGCGTCTCGGCCGCTTCGAGCGCGAGCCCGACCTGGCGCGAGAAGGCGGTGATGGTGACGTCGCTGCCCTCGCGCAGGATCTTCGCCTTGCCGAACGGCACGAGATAATCGGAAGCGGTCGGCACCGGGAAGCTCTGGCCATAGAGAATTTCGTTCTCGAGGAAGATGACCGGATTCTCGTCGCGAATCGCACTTTTCAAGAGGCCCTTCGCATCGGCGGCGGACCATGGAGCTACCACAATGAGTCCCGGCACATGCGCATACCAGCTCGAGAATTCCTGCGAATGCTGTGCGGCGACCCGTGCCGCCGCCCCGTTGGGACCGCGGAACACGATCGGGCAGCTCATCTGGCCGCCCGACATGTAGCGCGTCTTCGCAGCGGAATTGATGATCTGATCGATCGCCTGCAGCGCGAAGTTCCAGGTCATGAACTCGACGATCGGCCGCAACCCGTAGAACGCGGCGCCGACCGCGACGCCGGCGAAGCCATGTTCGGTGATCGGCGTGTCGATGACGCGCTTCCTGCCGAACTCGTCGAGCAGACCCTGGCTCACTTTGTAGGCGCCCTGATACTCGGCGACTTCTTCGCCCATCAGCAGCACCTTGGGATCGCGGCGCATCTCTTCCGCCATCGCATCGCGCAGCGCCTCGCGCACAGTCATCGACGTGGTTTCGCCGAGTTCCGGCTCGACCGGCAAGGCGGTAGCAGCCGGACGCGGCGACGCGACGGGCGCCGTGGCCGGCTTTGCCTCTGCTTTGGGCCCCGCTTTCGCGTCGGCGCCGTCGGCCGAGTCACTGCCCGATTCGGGTTCGGCTTTCTTCGCCTCGGCCGGTGCGGGCTCCTTCTTCGCGTCGGGTTTGGGCGCTTCCGGTTTGGCAACGGGCTTTTCGTCGGCAGCCGCAGCCGATGCGTCCTCGCCCTCTTCGGCGATGACGGCGATCGGCGTGTTGACCGCGACACCTTCGGTGCCGGCGGCGATCAGTATCTTCGCGAGCGTGCCTTCCTCGACCGCCTCGAGCTCCATCGTCGCCTTGTCGGTTTCGATTTCGGCGAGCACATCGCCGGCAACGACTTTGTCGCCCACTTTCTTCAGCCAGGTCGCAAGTTTGCCCTCGGTCATGGTCGGCGAGAGCGCGGGCATCAGAACCTTGGTTGCCATCGGATCCGCTTCCTAGCCGGCCAGCACGTCGGTCCAGAGCTCAGTCGGATCCGGCTCGGGGCTCGACTGGGCGAACTCGGTCGCCTCGGCGATGACTTCCTTGGTCTCGCGATCGATGTTCTTGAGCTCGGCCTCGTCGACGATCTTCGCCTTGAGCAGCCGTTCGCGCAGATGGTCGATCGGGTCATGCTCCTGACGCATCTTCGAGACCTCTTCCTTGCTTCGGTATTTTGCCGGGTCCGACATCGAGTGGCCCCGATAGCGATAGGTCATCATCTCGAGGATATAGGGCCCCGCCTTGCGCACATGCCGGGCCGCGCGCCGCGTCGCCTCGCGCACAGCGAGCACGTCCATGCCGTTGACCGTTTCGCCGGGAATGCCGAACGGTTCGCCGCGCTTGTAGAGCTCGGTTCGCGCCGAGGATCGCTCGATGCTGGTGCCCATGCCGTATTTATTGTTCTCGATGATGTAGAGCACCGGCAGCTTCCAGAGCGCCGCCATGTTGAAGGCCTCGTAGACTTGGCCCTGGTTCGCCGCCCCGTCGCCGAAGAACGTGGCGCAGAGATTGGGTTCTTCGAGATATTTATGCGCAAAGGCTATGCCGGTGCCGAGCGGCACATTGGCGCCGACGATGCCGTGACCGCCGAAGAATTTCTTCTCGCGGCTGAACATGTGCATCGAGCCGCCCTTGCCTTTGGAATAGCCACCACGCCTTCCGGTCAGCTCGGCCATGACGCCCTTCGGGTCCATGCCGGTCGCCAGCATGTGCCCGTGATCGCGATAGGTCGTGATGACGCTGTCGCCGTCGTCGAGGCCCGAGAGCACGCCGACCACGACGGCTTCCTGGCCGATATAGAGGTGGCAGAAGCCACCGATCAGACCCATGCCGTAAAGCTGACCGGCCTTCTCTTCGAAGCGGCGGATCAGCAGCATCTCGCGATAGAGTGCGCGCAGCGTGTCGGGCTCGACGTCCTCGACGCCGGGAACGCTGTCCTTCGCCCTGGTACGGGCGGCGCTGCGGGTCTGGGTGCCGGATCGGGGGGATGGCCGCGTCGCGGACCGGATCTTGGACTTGCTTCGGCCTGCCGCGCTGCGCGCCATGCTTTGCCTCCCCCTCAGTCGAGAGAAATATCGGCGCCGAAGGCGACGTTGGATCAACCGGGGGATCGAACCCGGCGCCACAGCACCCGATGCTGATCCCCTTAGTTAATGGCGCAAACGCAGCTTGGCAACAGTGATTAAGCCACTGCCACCGTTGTGGAAAAAGTCAGTTAACTGATTTTTGGTTATTCGAGATCGAGGTCGACGTCGGAATAGCCGCTGCTATCCGGCCGACCGAGCATGATCACGAGCTCATCCGAATGCGCGTAATTGAGCATGAGCCGTGCGCGCTCCTCGACCATATCGGGATCGAGCGAGTCCGGACTGAGCAGCGCAACACGCCGTTCGAGGGTCGCGGCCTCGCCCGCCAGTGCCGTCTCGCGCGCGTCGGCGGCCCGGATTTCCTGCTTGAGAACGAGCCATGCGACCAGACCGCGCTCGCCCTGGATCGAGTGGAAGACGAAGTATCCGAACAGGACGAGCCCGATCACCGGCAGCAAAGCCGGCTGGAGCCGTATCCCGAGATTGCGTGCGATCGCCATGGGGACAGCGAATCACAATCGATTCGCATCGGTCAAATCAAAAGCGACTCGGCGGAATCAAACGAGTCGCACTGTGTCGCCCGGGACTCGCTTTTG
>JBBDWW010000284.1:0-10339 GCA_040902645.1 Dongiaceae bacterium
ACTCGCGGCGCCGCGACGATCGTTGCAGCTGCCACGGCGAATCCGCCCAACCGGCGCAGTGCGCGCCGTCGAGATATCGGCATCGGTATTCCCCTCCGCGTCCGATTTCGGTTGGGACGCCCCCCTGACGGAGCACCCGTTCGCCCCCAGAATCGCCCAGCATCGGGCCGATGGCAAGCCCCGGCCTGAAATCCCGCAGAATGATTCAGGCTTCGGGTCCGAACAGCGCGCGCGCCAGCGTGGCATCGCGCCCATAGACGTCGCGCCGGAAATGCACCGACCCGTCCTTGTTCACGAAGGCGGTGATATAGGCGACATGGACCGGCAGGCGGGTCTGGAGCGGTACGATGGTGCGCGTGCCCGAGGCGACGACCGCGTCGATCCGGGTCCGGTCCCAGCCCGGTTCGCCCGCCAGCACGATCTCGGCGAGCCCCAGCGGATCGCCGACCCGCATGCAGCCATGGCTGAAAGCCCGCACCTCGCGGGCGAACAATCCGCGCGCCGGCGTATCGTGCAGATAGACATCGAACTGGTTCGGGAACATGAACTTGACGCGCCCGAGCGCGTTGCCTTCCCCCGGTCCCTGGCGGAGCTTGTAGACGAAATCGCTCGAAGACATGTTGACCCAGTCGATGGCGTACGGGTCGATCGGCCCCGCATCGTCAGACCAGCCGCTCAGCAGTTCGAAGTTGTTTGAAGTCAGATAGCCCGGATTTTCCTTGATCTTCGGCAGCAACTCGTTACGCGCGATACGCGGCGGCACGTTCCAGTACGGGTTGAACTCGAGATACTCCATCTCGTCGCTGAACACCGGCGTCTGGTTATATTCGGTGCCGACCACGATCGGCGAGGTGAACACCGTGCGATCGTTGCGCACCACTTTGAGCTGGAAGTCGGAGAGATTGACGAACACGTAGCTCGATCCGCGATCGTCGGCCATCCAGCGTCGGCGTTCGAGATTGAGAACGATCTGTTCGGTCCGCTGCCCGAGCGAGACATTCAACTCCGCCAGCGTGCCCTTGCCGACGACCGCATCGTCGATCAGCCCATGCCTCAGTTGAAAATGTTTGACTGCCTCCTGCAGCGTCAGATCGTAGAGCGTGGGATCGTCTGCGGCCGGCGCATCGATGGCCAAATCGCCATGCGCGATAAGGCTCTCGCGCAGCAGCGGCACGCGGGCATCCTGCATGTCCGGCTTCAACGCTTCGCCTTCGGGCAAAGTCGGCCAGGCAACACCGTCGGCGGCCATCTGGCGAAAATTCCCCAGCGCCTGCTTGAGCCGGCGGTATTCTTCTTGGTCGGGTGCATACGAGGCCACAAACGCCGCGAGATCGGGCGCATCGATTGCAGCGATGAGCACCGTCTGCGGATCAATGCCGTTCGGATAAAGTGCGTTGAGGCGTTCGGCCAACGCAGGATCGACCCGCCCGGCCGCCAGATGCTGTGCGAGCCACGCCAGCCCTTCCGAAAGCAACACCTCGACGCGGGCTAGATCCTGCGCCGAATCGGCGCTGAGCAGCGTGACGATCTCCTGGTGATGATAGGCCTGCGGATCCAGCCCGTCGGCACCGGCGGCACCGATGATCGCCGCCAGGTCGCGACCGCGTGTGCCGACACCGTCGACATCGGTCCAGAGCGGCGCGTAGGTGCGCGCCGCATAGAACGTATCGAGCTCGACAAGAAATGCCGTTGCCGGTTCGCCGCCGCGTTCGGCCGCCTCACCGAGCAGCGCGTCCGCGATCGCGTCCTCGAGCGGGCCGGCGGCGGCAGGCACCGAAAGCGCGGTCGTCAGGAAAAAGACGTTGAGGAGGAGAGCCAGAAACCATCCCGGCATCGTGGGCCTGCTCGTCCAGATCGATCGCATGGAAATTTTGTCCCGATCCCGTTCGGGCGATGCGCCCATCGGGAACAGCCTAGCAGTGCGGGCCCGCCCGCCGCCACGGTTGCTGGCGGTGTTCACTCGCCCTGCCGCCGGAGGCGGCGGTTATCCACCATGCGCTGCCGCCAGATTTCGATGGCGGCCACGCTTTTTGCGATTTGTCCTCTTCTATCGCCGCGGCGGCCTCGTCCCGCAGGGCGCGGGCTTCTTCGATATCCTGCTCGACCGCGAGGCTGAGCCATTTATAGGCATCGATGAGGTTCTTTTGGACGCCCGGCGCACCGCGCAGCAACAGGGCGCCGAGAGCGGCCTGGGCCCGGGCATGCCCTTGCTCGGCCGCGAGGCCGTACCAGGCGACGGCATCCGGCATGCTGACTTCGACGCCGCCGCCCTCCGCATAGATGCGACCGAGCATGAAATGCGCATCGAGGTCGCCCTGATCCGCGGCGAGACGAAACCATTTCCAGGCTTCGCCATAATCGCGTTCGACGCCATGCCCGTCGTAATAGAGCGCGCCAATGAAATACTGCGCTTCGGCATCGCCCTGTTCGGCCGCGAGCCGATACCAGCGCGCCGCCTTGAGAAAATCCTGCGCGACACCGGTGCCGGTGAGATAGAGGCCGGCAATGGCATTCTGCGCCTCGACATCGCCCTGCTCTGCGGCGCGTTCATACCAGCGGGCGGCTGCAACAAAGTCGCGCTCGACACCGCGTCCCGTCAGATACATCGCGCCCAGGCGCACTTGTGCTTCGACATAGTCCTGATCGGCTGCCATGCGATACCAGCGGGCAGCCTCGCCGTAATCCTGGGGTGCACCCACCCCGACATAGTGTGCAAGACCGAGCGCGTACTGCGCCTGCAGGTCCCCAGCCTCCGCCCGGTCGCGACAAAGATCCAGCAAGGCAGCCGGATTGCCGGGCATCATTGTTGCCGATACCGTACAGGCGGGATCGGCGTTCACGGCCGTCGGCGCCGCAGGTTCTTCCGCCGACGCCCATGCAGCCGATAGCAAAGTCGCCACAACCGAGGCGGTCGCAGCGATGCGGTGGAGCGGGATGGTCATGCGATCAGCATACGGGAATTGGCGCCGATTGCCGACCAGCGTGCTGTCATGCATTCGTATTGCACCGGCTTGACGGGCCACGCGCCGGGGCCGATTCTCCGGCTCAGGTAACGGCCAGAACGCTGGGGATACGTTCGACCGACCGCCGTTTTAGGCGGCAGAGATGGCCAAGCCCGTCGCCGTGCGGTACCGGCCGGATCGCTGCAAACACGCGAGGGGGCCTCGGATGACACTCACCGACATCATCGTCATTTTATTGATCACGATCGGACCGCTGAAAGCGCTGATCGTCTATGCGACCATCACCAGTGGCGCCGATGCCGCGCTCCGGCGCCAGATTGCGTTTCGGACGGTCATGGTTGCGACCATCGTGGCGCTGCTTTTTGTCGTCGCGGGCGAATTCATCCTCGAAGCGCTGCATATCTCCCTTGCGGCCCTCAAGATTGCCGGTGGCGTCATTCTCATGCTGTTTGCGCTGGGGATGATCATGGGCAACGGACATGGCGACGAGAACGGTAAACTCAAAGTGATCACCCTCGATGTCGCGGTCTATCCCCTCGCCATGCCGATGATGGCGACGCCGCAGGGACTTGTCGCGATTACGGCGCTCACCGCGGCGGCCGGCACGACGATGCAGGTTCTCTACATTGCGATCATCGTGATTGCGATCATGGCCTTCAATTTGATCTGCCTCCTCGCGGCCGACCGGATCATCAAGGCGCTCGGGCCGGCGGTGCTGCAGATCGTACAGAAGGTCGCCGGGCTGTTGCTGACCGCGCTTGCCATCCAGCTCATGATTCTCGGGCTGGTCGATCTCGGTCTGATCGATCGCGCCTTGGCGCAATGAGCGGGCAGCATGTCCGATAACCCGCCACAATCGCCCCCGGAGTCACCGGTCGTCGCGCCCGCGCCGGAGATAACGGCGCCGGAGCGGCCGATCGAACCCCCGCCGCCGCAGCGACCGCGCAATCCGGTACGACGTTTGACGCTGATCGTGATGCTCGTCGGCATCGCGATCTTCACCTACCAGTTGTTCGCCGACCGGCTCACGCCTTATACGGCGCAGGCCACGGTCCAGGCCTATCTTGTCCGTATCCTGCCGGAGGTATCCGGCAAGATCGTCGAACTCGCCGTGACCGACAATCAGATCGTCGAGGCCGGCGGCCTGCTGTTCCGGATCGATCCCGCGCAATACGAGATCGCGACGGAGCGGGCATTGGCACAGCTCGAAGCAGCCGGCCAATCGGTCGGCTCGTCGACCGCCGGCATCGCGGCAGCGGAAGCCAACCTCGCACGCGCGATTGCCGAGCGCGAGAATATCCGCGACCAGACCGCGCGCATCTTTCAGCTCGTCGACAAGGGCATCTACGCCCAGGCGCGCGGCGATCAGGCGACAGCGGCGGTCACGACCTCCGATGCAATGGTCCGCCAGGCGGAGGCCGAACTGGCGCAGGCACGGGAAGCCCTCGGACCGGCCGGCGCCGACAATCCCGCCATTCGCGAAGCGACGGCTATGCTGCGCCAGGCCGAACTCGACCTCGCGAGAACGACGATCCTCGCGCCCTCCGATGGCGCGGTGACGGCATTGCAACTGACTCATGGTCAGGTCGTCGGGCCGCAACAGGCGGCCATGACTTACATCGACGCCCGCGAAATCTGGATCGATGCGGCATTCCGCGAGAACAGCCTCGAGAACATCGAGCCCGGCGATCCGGTCGATATCGTGCTCGATATCCGGCCCGGCCGTGTCTTTACCGGCCGTGTGGTCAGCATCGGTTTCGGCGTGTCGGTCGGCGAAATCGATCCGCAGACAGGTTTGCCGGTCATCCGCAATCCGACGGGCTGGCTGCGCGATCCGCAACGCATGTCGGTGCGCATCGAGTTCGATCCCGAACAGCGGCCGCGCGGCCTTCGCTTCGGCTCGCAGGCCAATGTGACAATCTATACCGGCGACAACGGTATCGTGAACGGGATCGGCAAGTTCTGGATGCGGCTGATCGCCCTCTTTACTTATGTCGGCTGACGCGAATTCGACGGAGGTTAGCGGCGCAGCCGCTCGGGCGCGACGAAATTTTGCCTTGCGTCTCGCGATCGGCGTGACCGCGAGTTTCGCCATTGCCGAGGGGTTGAACTGGGATTTTACGTTTCTCGCACCCATGCTCGCGGCGCAGTTTCTTATCCAGATGCCGCAGCCGCCGACGGTGCGGCAGGGGCTGGCGCTCGCCGCAATCATTGCGCTGTCGACCGGCGGCATGGCGTTGCTGGCGGGCGCGCTGGCCGCATCACCGGTCGCGCTGATCCTTACACTGAGCCTTATCCTCTATCTTTCCTACTACGCTCATGCGCGCGGCGCACCCGACATGCTGACGATGATGCTGCAGATCTCGGCCGTGACCGTTCCCGTCTTTGCCGTCATCTCGCCCGGTGCTGGCGCCGCGTTCGCGTCGCTGTTTGCGAAAGCGGGGCTGATCTCGGTCCTGATCGTCTGGGTCGCATTCGCCATCTTTCCGGCGAGAGGCGGGCCATCGGCAGCGCCTAAAAAGGCAGCGACCCTCGATGCCGGCGGCGCTGCGCATCTGGCGCTTCGCAACACGCTGATCCTGCTGCCGATCCTGCTCTGGTATCTGCTCGACACCAGCCAGGTGGCCGTTGTCATGCTGGTGACGATGGTCATGCTGCTGCGGCAGATCGAGCAGGGAACGCATTCGCGCATGGCGATCGGTCTGATCCTTGCCAATCTTCTCGGCGGCGTGGTCGCAAACGTCGCCTACATCGTCGTCGGCGCGACCGACCAATACGTCATCTTCCTGATGGTTCTGCTCACCGCGAGCCTGTGCTTCGCCGGCCAGATCGTGCTTGGCGGGCCGCGCGCCGCGCTGCTCGCGGTCGCGTTCGGCACGTTCATTCTGCTGTTTGGCATCGGGCTGACCCCGCTGCCCGGCGGCAGCGGCGACGCCTTCATCACCCGAATCGGCTATATCCTGCTCGCGACCGTTTACACGATCGGCGCGTTGTCATTGTTTGTCCGCCCGCTCGCACGCCAGCAATCCTGAGGCGGCCCGATCGGTAAGCGGCGGCCGCTTCAATCCAGCCAGATCGGATTCGACCAGGCCTTCTTGTCGTTTTTGTCGATCACCGTGATGCGAAACCAGGAGCTGCCGAAGCGCTTGATCGGCATTCGCGCCTGTTCGATTCCATCGCCGACTTCCGACTGCGATTTCGAGCCGCGACCGACGACCGATACCGCGCGCGCGGGCGAGCAGCGCACCACGACATCGTCGCCATCGATCTCGATGTCTTCGATGATCGGGCCCTGGCTCGAGTAATAGCGGCCGGCCTTGAGCGAGGCGAGCAGCGCATCGGGATCGCGATCGTCGGCCTGAACCAGAACCCAACCGCCGAGAAAATCATGCGTCAGGTAATGCGCATCGTCGCTCGCGTAGCCGCACATATGGCAGCCCGCATTCAGCAGCGCATCGAGATACGGCCAGTCATGGCCGCGATCGACCTCGACGGCGCTGCCGTGATTGTAGATCTCGACCGCATGGGCGAACGGCACAGCCTTCGCATCTTCCTGCGTCAACCCGTACCAGGAAGGATGCACGATCCCGATGAACGCGCCCGCCGCATGGGCGCGCGCGGCCACGTCGGGACCGCTCTCGCCGGGCCGGTTCGGTTCGAAATCGGGTGGCAACCCGACTGCCTTGATATGCCAGAGCTCGCCGAGCGCCGTTTTCGGCGCATGGAGTTCGGCGCCGAGGATCGTGGTGAAATCCTTCGTGCGATACGGGCGCGTGTCGGTAACCGGATAACTGTAGTCCGCCATGAAATGATCGGAGAGAACCAGAAAATCGTATCCCGCTTCGCGATAGGCCTGGCACACCTTCTCCGGCGGGTGAACGCCGTCCGAATTCGTCGAATGGGTATGCATATTGCCACGATAGAACCGTCCGCCGCGGCCGAACGGCATGCTGTCCGGCGATTGCAATGTGGCCATCGTAAAGCTCCTCGCGTGTGCCGCTGCTGCTCTAGTCGATATCCATTTCCACGAAGACCGGCAGATGGTCCGATCCATCCGCATCATAATCGATCCAGCCGCGCTGCACAGTGCCGACCAGATCGGGCGTGACGAAAATATGATCGATGCGCTTCTTGCCGTATTTGTCTTCGCCGGGATGGGTCCATCCCTCTTCCTCGGGCATGCCCGAAACGGTCAGCGCATCGGCGAACAGACCTGTCTCGCAGAGCCGCCCGTAACAGGGATCGATCGGCCCCACCAGCACGTCATATTCCGGCGATCCGACATGCATGTTGAAATCGCCCAGCAGAATCGCCGGCAGCGGAATGGTCGGAATCTCATCGCGCGCAAGTGCCATCCAGTCGGCGCCGAAAACTTCGGGGTCGACACCGAGGCCGGCGGCCGGACCGCCTTCCATCGGTGCATCCCGAACGATCTGCAGAATTTTTTCGCACTGGCCGATGCGCTGCCGGCGCGACACGTAGTTGAGATGGGTACTGTAGACGCGGAACGGCCGCGTCGGGTGCTCGACCACCGCTTCGATTACCATCGACTGATCCATGATATGGCCATGGACGGGTACGTTCGGCAGCGGAAAGGTCCGGGTCGACGAGATCGGCCAGCGCGTCAGAATGAGATTGCCATATTGCCGGCGCGTATTATTCGCGTGACCGTTCGCAAGCGGCTTTCGCATGCCGACATCGACGGCGATCCCGTAGACCGACCAGTGTTTCGGCATCAGTTCATTGAGCCGCGCAACCTGGTCGGTATGATTCATGTTCCGCCAGTGGCGCTCGACCTCCTGTAGCGCGATAATATCGCAATCCCCGATCGTGCGAACGATTCGGTCGAGATCGACGCGCTCGTCGAGACCCTTGCCCCATTGAATATTGTAGGTAACCACCCGCATCGTTATCTCCCCTCGAACAATCCAAGACCCCTGGCCGCAACCATCGACCGCGATCGGGCGGTCGGCCGTTAACCGGCCCGCCGCTTTGTGACCGACCGCACCGGACGCGTTCCGGCGACGGCGGCCCGGCGACGCACCGCCGTTCCCGGGCGCGCCGCCGCCTTTCGTGAATGCGCGGGACCGACCGCAGCCGCGAACTCCTTGGGAAAGATGCTCGACAGCAGCGCATGAACGGTCCGACGGGCGTCCTCGACCGAGTAACGGCGGCCCCGCAGATGCATTTCGATATCGAGCCCCGACATCAGTACGCAAAGCGACTGGGCGATCTCGCCCGAATCCATCGTTTTGTAGTCGCCTGCGGCGATGATCTCGCGACAGAGCGGCTCGGCGACGCTGACGTAATCGTCCTGCAGCTCGCAGCAGCGTTTGCGAAATGCCGGCGCGACCTGACATTGCGCCCAGATAGCCACCCATACGGCTGTCTTCTGCGGATCGGCAATGCGCGCATCGAAATTGACGCTGACGACGGCGAGCAGCCGTTCCATCGGCGACTGGCCGGGAATTTCAGCGGCGTTGCGTAAGGCCGTCGCATACTCGAGAGCGACATGATTCATCGTCGCCATCAGGAGCGCGTCCTTGCTCGTGAAATAGAAACTGACCACGCCGTAGCTGACGCCGGCAGCCCGCGCAATGTCGGCAAGGCGCGTGTCGCCGATGCCGCGCCTGTAAATCGCCTCGATGGTCGCATCGATGATCTGTCGGCGGCGTTTTGCCTTCAGTGTCTCGTCTTTGGAAGCCACAGTATCCCTTTTTAATAGGTGAATTGGCGGTTTCTCGCAGGCATCGTTGCAACAATACCGTCATTCCGTGGGCCTTGCGGCCGTAATAGAGGACGGGTAGCATATACGTCTCTGATTGATCAATCAATCAGAGCAAGATCACGAACCTGGGAGTCGTGCAATGATTTCACGCCATCTGTTTCTTGCTGTTTCGTTTGCCGCGATCGCGGCCGTCGCCTTGCCGGCGGATTCACAAGCTGAAAGCGTCTTGTATCGGGATTACGATCTGGGCGACGGCGCTTCACCAAGCCTCGATCCGATTTCACCGAACCGCTTCTATCAGGCGAACGACCTGATCTACAGCCGTCTCATCCGTCAGGACGAGAACGGTGAACCCGCCCCCGAGCTGGCCACGCGTTGGACCGCCAACGAGACGGCGACCGAATGGACTCTCACCTTGCAGGAAGGTGTCCTCTTCCACGACGGGTCGACGTTCGATGCCGCCGACGTAAAGTACAGTTTCGAGCGGATCAACGATCCGGCTCTCGAATCGCCGGTCGCGTCCGTGCTGGGCATGATCGATCATGTTGAGGTCATCGACGACCTCACCGCCAAGATCGTGCTCACCTCGCCGCATGCCGGCCTCGTGGTGCTGCTCATGGATTATCGCGTGCGCATGATCCCGGAAGGTTCGGGCGACACGATCGGCGAGAACGCCAACGGGACCGGGCCATTCAAGATGGACACCTACGATCCGGAAGGCCGCACGATTCTGGTCGCCAACGAGGAGTATTGGGAGGGGCGGCCCAAACTCGATCGTATCGAGTTGATCGCCATCCCCGACACCGAAGCGCGCATCCAGGCCCTGCTCGCCGGCCAGCTCGACACCACGAGCGTCAGCCGCGACCAGGTTCTGCTGTTCGACGGCAGCGAGGATTTTGTTCTGCAGAACTACCCGACCGGCGACTGGTTCGGCATCATCTTCCGGACCGACACCCCGCCCTTCGACGATCCCCGCGTGCGCAAGGCCGTGCGCGTCGCCGTCGATCGCGACGCCATGATCAAGCTCATGGTCGGCGATGGCAACGGGACCATCACCTGCGACCACCCTGTCATGTCGAACGATCCCTATCGCGCCGAGATCGACTGTTCGCCGAATATCGAAGAGGCGAAGCGCCTGCTGGCGGAAGCCGGTTATCCGGACGGGATCGAGTTCGACCTTTACACCAGCGATCTGGAACCGGGTATGGTTCGGTATGCGGAGGTCTATCAGCAACAGGTCGCCGCGGCCGGCATTACGGCCAATGTCAGGATTGCGCCTTCCGATGGCTACTGGGAAGACGTCTGGATGGTGGAGCCGGTATCGATGACCTCGTGGAGTCAGCGCGTGGCCGATCAGATCCTGAACGAAGCCTACCGCTCGACGAGTTCCTGGAACGAGTCGTACTTCAGCAACGCCCAGTTCGACGAGTATCTCGATCTCGCCAGAAGCTCGCTCGATTTCGAGGAATCGAAGGCCTATTACGGCAAGGCACAGGAGCTGCTGTTCGAGGAAGGCGGATCGTTCATTGCCTATTTCGAGAACGGCGTTCGTGCGGTCAGTCGGCACGTGAGCGGGCTTCCGGCCGTGCCGGAAGACTATATCCGCTGGCACCTGGTCGCCAAGGACGCGGAGTAATCGGGCCGTGGC
>JBBDWW010000284.1:10349-22908 GCA_040902645.1 Dongiaceae bacterium
CGCAGCGATCAAATGCGCGCCGCCACGCGCCGGCAACGGAATTCGCGAGCACTGCCGTGATCCGGCTGATCCTTCAGCGTCTCGGCGCTGCCTGCGTGACGCTTATCATCATCTGCATCATGGTTTTCGCCGCTGTCGAAGTCATGCCGGGTGACGCCTGTACGGCCTTCCTCGGACGCGACGCCAAAGGAACAATCCTCGAGAAATGCCAGCTCGAACGCGGTCTCGATCGACCGGCGCTCGAACGGTTCGGCGAATGGGCCGGCGGCATGCTGCAGGGCGACCTCGGCATGTCGATGAACCGCAACAAGCCGATCGAGGATATTGTCGGCTGGCGCCTGCGAAATACCGTCATTCTGGCGGCAACTGCGACGCTGTTCGGGGTTCCGATCGCGCTTCTCCTTGGCGTCATTGCCGGCCTACGCCGCGATCGACCGGTCGATCTCATTCTGTCGTCGATTGCCATCTTCTCCATGACGATTCCCGAGTTCGTTTCCGCGACCTTCCTCATTCTGGTCTTCAGCATTATGCTTGGCTGGACCTCGGGCGTCGTGACGGTGAGCTACAATGCGCCGGCTCTCGATCTCGTCGCCAATACGTCCCTGCCGACGGCGGCGCTCGCGCTCATTCTCGTCGCTCATATTCTGCGCATGGTGCGATCGAGTGTCATCGATGTGATGGAGAGCGATTTCGTGCTGATGGCGCGCCTCAAAGGCGTTCCCTTTCGCCGGATCGTCTGGCGCCATGTGCTGCCAAACTCGCTGCTGCCGACCATCAATGTGATCGGACTGACCATCGCCTGGCTGCTCGGCGGCATGGTTGTCATCGAAACGGTGTTCAATTATCCCGGCCTCGGCCGGTTGGCGGTCGACGCCGTTTCGGACCGCGATTTGCCACTGATTCAGACGATCGCGATTATTCTCGGCAGCGTCTACATCCTCACAAATCTGGCCGCCGATCTGGTGTCGCTGCTGCTCAATCCGAAGCTGCGGACCTATCGCACATGAACGGTTCGAAACGATGACCGACCGGGCCGCGGGAACCTTCGTTGCGCGCAGGCTGGGCGTTCTGCGCGCCGTACTGTCGAAACCATCCGGTGCAATCGGGGTTGGCATCGTCGCGTTTCACCTCGCAATTGCATTGTTCGGCCCGCTCTTCGTGCCATACGATTTTGCGCAACAGAATGTCGATACGATGATGCTGGCGCCTACGGCGGAGCATTGGTTCGGCACCGACCGGCTGGGTCGCGACGTATTCACCCGCACCGTGCTTGGCGGTCGCGAAGCGATTGTCATCAGCACCCTCGCAACAATAATAGCGATGGCTTGGGGCGGCATCCTCGGCATCTTTCTGGCACTGGTCGGCGGACGGCTGGATGAGATCGCCATGCGCGGCGTCGATGCCATGTTGTCTTTACCCTGGGTTTTGACCGTGATGATCTTCGTCACGGCGCTCGGCACCAGCAGCTCCGTCCTTGTTCCGGTTCTCGGTTTCTCCTACGGGCTGGCGGTCATTCGCATCGCCCGCAGTGCGGCTCTCGATTTCGTCGCCCGCGACTTCATTCTCGCGGCGCAGGCCCGTGGAGAACGCCGCCGAACCATCGTCCTGAAGGAACTCTTGCCCAACGTGCGTGATTCCCTCTCGGTCGAAGCCGCGATGCAATGGTCGTGGATGATCCTCGGATTCAGTTCGCTCTCGTTTCTCGGATTCGGCGTCGCGCCACCGACGCCCGATTGGGGCTTGATGATCTCCGATTCGCGCGGGCTCATGGCAGTCGCACCCTGGACGGTGCTGTGGCCGATGGCAGCACTGAGCACGCTCGTCATCGGCATCAATCTCGCCGCAGATGCCTTCGCCAAGGTTCTGGGTGTCGATCGCACGCGCAAGGTGCCCGGACAATGAATGCCGAGCCGCTGCTGACCGTCGAGCATCTCACGATTGCGACCGAGGGTCCCGAGGGCGTGCCGATTGTCGACGATGTCAGCCTGCAACTCGATGCCGGTGCGACGCTCGGCATTGCCGGCGAATCCGGTTGCGGCAAGAGCACGCTGCTCCTCGCCATGATGGGCATCACCCGGACTGGCCTTGTACATCGCGCGGGCGCTTGCCGGTTCGACGGCCTGTCGCTGTTCGACGCCACCGAACGCGAGCTCGAGCGCATTCGCGGCAGTCGCATTGCCCTCATTCCGCAAAATGCCGGCACGGCGTTGACGCCGACCATCAGGGTCGGCGACCAGATCGACGAGGCGCTGGAACTGCACACCGATCTGGACAGCAAACAGCGCCGGCAGCGAATCGTAGAACTGCTCGATGCGGTGCATCTGCCGACGCCCGCCACTTTGGGGCGCCGCTATCCGCACGAGCTCTCGGGCGGGCAGTTGCAGCGCGCGGCCGTCGCGATGGCGCTCGCCGCCGAACCGGTCCTGCTGCTGCTCGACGAACCGACGACCGGGCTCGATGTCACGACCCAGCTCGGCATTCTCGACCTGCTGATCGAACTGCGCCGACGCATGGGTGTCGCGATGGTCTGCGTAAGCCACGATCTCGGCGTGATCGCCCGGCTCAGCGATCGCATGATGGTGATGTATGCCGGGCAGACGGTCGAGGAAGCGCCCACGACGTCGCTGCTGCGGCGACCCGCGCATCCTTATGCCCGCAGCCTGATCGCATCGATCCCGCGGCTTTCGGTCGGCGCCATTCCCGCTGCGATCCCGGGACGCCCGCCCGCCCCCGGCAAGGCGCCGCCCGGCTGCCGTTTTGCGCCGCGCTGCACGAAGGCCGATGCAATCTGCATCGATCGAGCGCCGCCGCTCAGCGAGATCGAGCCCGGCATCCACGTCGCCTGTCATTTCCCGGATAGGGCCGCCCTGATTTGGCCGGCCGCCGAGGCTCGCCATGACAGCGAGGCGGCCACGGCCGAACCGTTGCTTGAGATCGACGATCTCGTGGTGAGCTATGCCCGCCATGGCCTGATCGAACGGACGATGAGGCGGCCGACCGGGGCGCATGCTGTCGATCATGTCGAACTGAGTTTGCGCCCCGGCGAAATTCTCGGACTTGTGGGCGAATCCGGCAGCGGCAAATCCACCATTCTGCGTGCGATCGCGGGGCTCTGGCCGGCGCTTGACGGCGAGATTCGTTTCGCCGGCAAATATGATCTCGATCGGCCCGCCGCAGCCCGCGAACGGTCGGTCCTGCGTGCGATCCAGCTTGTCTTCCAGAATCCGGATGCCTCGCTCAACCCGCGCCAGACGGTGCGCGAGATTCTGTCCCAACCGCTGCGGCTCTATTTCAATCTGTCGCGCACCGCGATGGCGGAACGGATGAGCAGCCTGTTGCGCGACGTCCGCCTCGACGACAGCTATCTCGATCGCTACCCGGCGCAGCTTTCGGGCGGCGAGCGCCAGCGCATCGCCATCGCGCGTGCCTACGCGGCCGAGCCCGACATTTTGCTATGCGACGAGATCACCTCCGCTCTCGACGTCTCCGTCCAGGCCTCGATCCTGCATCTGCTGCGCGATCTCAGCCGCAGCCGCGGCACCGCCTGCATCCTCGTTTCGCACGATCTTGCCGTGGTACAGGCCCTCGCCGACCGCATTGCCGTGCTCTATCGCGGCCGCCTGGTCGAGCTGGGGCCATCGAAGCGGGTCTGCGCCGGGCCCGCGCATCCCTACACCAAGGCGTTGATCGCGGCGGTCCTCGAACCCGATCCGGATCACGATGCCGGTCGGATCCCGGCACCGCGCGAGCGCGACGACCGTCATTCGGCGGGTTGCCCCTATGCCGGCCGCTGCAGCATCCGCATCGAACGATGCTTCGACGAGATGCCGGACTGGTACGACGTCGCCGGCGGTCAGATGGCGCGTTGTTACATGCTCCCGGCTGCCGCCGTCGCCCTTTAAGAGCGCAGGCGTGTTATCGTCCTCGTGATGCCGAGAATTCTCGTCTTCGATCTCGACGGCACCCTGATCCACAGCGCACCCGATTTGCACCGCGCGCTGTCGCAACTGTTTGCCGAAGAGACATTGCCGCCGCACAACCTCGAACAGGTCATCTCCATGGTCGGCGACGGATCGCCCATGCTGGTGACGCGCGCCTTCGAGCGCGCCGGACGACCGGCTGGCGATGCGCTGCCGCGTCTGCTCGCGCGATTCCTAGACCTCTACGAAACCGGCATCGCCGAATTGACCCTGCCCTATCCGGGCGTGCCCGAGACGCTCGCGCGGCTGCGCGATGACGGCCATCGCATGGCGGTCTGCACCAACAAACCCGATGGTCCGACGCGCAGTGTACTCGACGCGCTCGGCCTCGGATCGTTCTTCGAGGTGATCGTGGGCGGCGATTCCGCACCGGTAAAAAAGCCGGATGCCCGGCATCTGCTGGCCGTTCTCGATCGCATGCAGGCCAGCCCGCGCGAGGCCGTCATGATCGGCGACGGCACGAACGACCTGCTGGTCGCCGAGGCGGTCGGCGTCCCTTCGATCCTCGTGCGTTACGGCTATGGATTAAGACACTCATCCACGACGCCGCCGGCAGCCGTCATCGATACATTTGCGGCCTTGCCGGCGGCACTCGCGCGGATGGCAGTATCCGGCGCCTACTGATCGAACACGATCACGCTGCGCGCCACGTCGCCGCGTTTCATTTCGTCGAAGGCCTCGTTGATCTGCTCGAGTTTGATGCGGCGTGCGATCATATCGTCGAGCTTCAGCTTGCCGCTGAGATAGAAGTCGGCGAAGCGCGGCATGTCGACCCGGAAATGATTGGATCCCATATTGGATCCTTTCAGCGTCTTGTCGTTGATCAGGTCGGCACCGCTGACTTCGATCATCTGGCCTTCCGGCACCATGCCGATGATGGTCGCAACGCCCGAGGGGCGGAGCATTCGGAACGCCTGTTCGGATGTCTTCTTGAGGCCGAGCGCCTCGAAGGAATATTCGACCCCGCCGCCGGTCAGTTCCTTGACCGCCTCGACCGGATCGTTGCGGCTCGCATCGACCACGTCCGTTGCGCCGAACTGCTTGGCGAGATTGAGCTTCGATCCCTTGATATCGACCGCGATGATGCGCCCGGCGCCGGCGATCGCAGCCCCGTTGATCGCCGAAAGGCCGACGCCGCCGCAGCCGATCACCGCGACCGTGCTGCCGACATCGATGCCGGCCGTATGGATGACCGCGCCGAAACCGGTCGTCACCGCGCAGCCGATCAGCGCCGCCCGATCGAGCGGCATGTCCTTGCGGATCTTCACCAGCGCATGTTCGTGGATCAGCATCTGCTCGGCGAACGACGAGAGATTGTAGAACTGATGCATGACCTTGCTGTGCTGCGCGAGCCGCGGCTCTTCCCCGGCCTCGCGCGACGTCTCGGGGTTCTGGCAACTATAGGGCCGGCCGGTGGTGCAGTATTCGCAATGGCCGCAGAAAACCGAGAGGCAGGTGATGACATGATCGCCGGGCTTCACATAGCGGACCTCGGAACCGACTTTCTCGACGATCCCCGCCGATTCATGCCCGAGCACGGTCGGCTTCGGGCAGGCATAGAGCCCTTCGATATAATGCAGATCGCTGTGACAGACGCCGACCGCTGCCGTCCGCACCAGCACCTCATGCGCTTTCGGATTGCTGATGGAAATCTCTTCGATCGATAGCGGTTTCCCGACCTCGCGCAGCACGGCTGCCTTCATGATCCGCCCCTTTTCTTGTCTCCAGCCGGCCCATGCCGGCGGCCCGCCCGATTGGCAACATCGCCTTAATCCTAGAGGATCGGACGGCCGCTCGCACCGGGGAATCCACACGGAACCCGTGGCATCGGGGCGCATTGATTGCAGAGACCAGCTCTATCCGGAATGGAGAAACATCATGCGGAATCTTGCAAGCGGTCTGGCGCTGCTTGCCTGCGCCACGATCGCGACGGCCCTCCCCGGCCATGCGGCGGATCCGGTGATCGGTACCGCCGCCATGCAGATGGCAGACGGCAAGGATGCCGGCAGCGCAACAGTGACGGCCGTGCCAAATGGCCTGCTGGTCAGCGGCGATTTCAAGAACTTGCCGGCCGGTGAACTGGCGTTTCATATCCACGAGACCGGCCAATGCGCGCCCGATTTCGAGGCCGCCGGCGAACATCTGAACCCCAACGGACGCGAGCACGGGTTTTACAATCCCGAGGGCTATCACGCCGGCGACATGCCAAACATTACCGTCGCCGACGACGGCACCGCCACGGTTGAGATGTTCAACACCCAGATCGACGCAGACGCGGTATCGGATTTGTTCGATGACGATGGCGCGGCTCTGATCGTTCATGCGACCGCCGACACCTATGAAGGCGATGCCGATTTCGGCGATCGGGTCGCCTGCGGCGTCATCGAACCCAGCAGCGGACAATAACGCGGGCCGCTTCAAACGACAGGCTCCGCGGCTATATCGGCTTTACGGTTCGACGTAACCTTCGGCGCGCAGCACCAGCTTGCCGTCACGCGGATCGATCGCAAAGATCAGCCCGCCGTTGCGCTCCGAACTCTCGGGGACGAAATCGAGGACCGTCCGACCGGTTGCAACGATGTCGCCATCGCGGACGATCTCGCCCACGATCGAGACCGACGCCGCCGTCAAATCGCCCGTGTTCCGCACCGTGAACGCGACGACATAGCCGCCTTCGGCCTCGTAGACCTCGGTCAAGACGACGGTAATCTGCGGCGGTATCGCCGACCGGGTCATCCCGCACCAGACCAGGTACACGACGAGGCCGATCAGCATCGCCGCGCCCAAGGCTGCGACGATCCATTCGATCATCGGCGTATGCGACGTATGCGAGACCGATCGGGCGGGCTGCGCGGTTCGTGCGGGTTGTTTGGCCATGCGTTCCTACAGGATCAGGCGTGCGACAGCGGCGCCGATAGCGCCCGGCACCGCGAGAACGACGCTGGCACCGAGCGCGACTTTGATATCGACATCGTTCGTATAACCGAACGACCAAAGCATATAGAGACTGATGGCGAAAACGCAGACATAGCCGACCACGGTGAAGCGCGCAAAAATACTCCAGAATCCTTCGGCCGGATGCGGCTGGACGGTGCCGCCGAATTCGAGCGTATAGACCAGCGCGTGCATCACGACCAATGTCGCGATCAGCAAGGCGAGTTTGTGCCAAGCGGTCGTCTGGAACGTGATCGTCATGACCTCTTCGGTCGGCGCGACGTTCAGCGACAGGAACAGTGCGCCGATGAGCATCAAAAATATCTCGCCGATATAGGTCTTCTCGGCATCCTCGCGGTCCCGCTTCGCACCGGCACCGCCGAGCTGATTGCGCGCCAGCATCGCACCGACGCTGCCCGCAACCGATTGCAGCGCGACCTTACCCACGATCTCGCGAAACGACATTTCCTCGGTGATCACGCCGAACGCCGTCAGCACCAGAAACGAGGCAAGCACCGCGATCGCAAAGGCGACGAGCGAATCCGCCAGATCGTCGAAGTTTGAGCTCGTATGTCGTAGGCCGCCATAGCGCGAGAGACGCGTCAGCAGCCCGAGATTGAGCACCAGAAGCAGTGCCAGACGATACGGATCGATATGGAGGCCGAACTCCCACATCTCGCCGGTCATCAGAATCGGCAGGGAAAACAGCAGCGCGCCGGCGAAGGCCCGGCCGACGCCCACCAGGAAACGCCGCGTTTCTGAGCCGCCGCCGCTCGCCCGAGACTGTGCGGTGGGACGTCCGCTGCGCTTTGCCTGTGCCAAATGATCCGCCGCGTTAGGAGAAGGTCAGCGGCCCCGAACGATCAGCCGCGCCGAATCGTTCCTCTTTGCCCAAGCCGCGGTCAAGAGCCGCCCACGGTTCTGGCGGCGGATCCATCCTGTATTCGTCGCCGGGCTGGTCGCTCTGTTCCTGCGACGGCTGAAGCTTTTTCTTCTCTTTTGCCTTCGCCTTCGCTTTTGGCTTTCTCATCGATCTGTTCCGCTGTGCTGATTCGAAGCCGAAAGCTCAGGCCCATTTGATCGTCGCTTCGCGATCCCAGTACCGGAGCTGTCGGCAGGTCTTGACGAAATTCTTGGCAGCACCTGCGCTCAGCTTGACGAAACCCTCATCGGTCTTGACGCCGGCCGCATCGAAAAGCGCGCCGGCCTCAGGCGAAAACCCGATGAACTTGCAGTGAACAAATGCGTCGGCGACAAACTGCTTCGCCGCCGGATCACCGGCCAGCGCCGCAACACCCTTGGCCGAGGGAAGCACCGCAACGGCGTCGTAGAGAACCGACGGGCCGCCATCGATTTTCTGCTTCGCATCGAGCCAAGTACCGTCGCTGGCTTTCACGCCACCGACTGATGGCGCCACGATCTCGATCGCGGCCCCTTCGGCCTCCAGCGCTGCCTTCAATGCGTTCACCAGGGCGATATCGACGCCGTCGGTGACGAGCACGCCGACTTTGCGACCCTCGAAGCTTTCCGGCCCGTTGAGCAGGATCGAGAGTTTGGGTGATTTCTTGAGATCCTGCCGCGTCGGCATCGCGGCCTCTGCCGGCTCGGGCATTTTCTTGAGGCGCAGGCCCGTGGCGACCGCATTCGCCAGCCCCTCGTCGATATTGCGGAGATGCGCTACCATTCGCGCGCGGATGGCAACGATCTCGACCTTCGAAAGCTCGAAGGTCAGAGCCGCTGCGATATGATTTTGCTCGGTCGAAGTCTGCGAAACGTAGAACTGCCGCGCCTGGCTGTAATGGTCGGCAAAGGTTTCGGATCGGACACGCCGCTTCTCGCCGTCGATCTCCTCAGGGAAGGATTTGAATCCTTTCTCCGGCGCCTCGCGCGGACCGGTGATGTCCGCAGGCCACGAATTCGGCTCGTAATTGACCCGGCCCTTCGGGTTATGAAAGGCCATATGCCCGTCCTGCTGGAAATGATGAAACGGGCAGCGCGGCGCATTGATCGGCAGATGCGTGAAATTTGGACTGCCTAAGCGCTTGAGCTGGGTATCGAGGTAGGAGAAATTGCGCCCCTGCAGCAAGGGATCGTTGCTGAAATCGATACCGGGCACGACGTTGCCGGTCTGAAACGCCACCTGCTCGGTCTCGGCAAAGAAATTGTCGACGCAACGATCGAGCACCAGGCGTCCGACGATGCGGATCGGCAGTTGCTCCTCCGGAATGAGCTTGGTCGAATCCAGTACGTCGAAGTCGAACTTGTCGGCGAAATCCTGATCGAAGAGCTGCAGCCCCAGTTCCCATTCCGGAAAATTGCCGCTCTGGATCGCATCCCACAGATCTCGGCGATGAAAATCAGGATCAACGCCGTTGATCTTTACCGCTTCGTTCCATACGACCGACTGAAGCCCCAGTTTCGGCTTCCAGTGGAACTTGACAAAGGTCGATTTCCTTTCGGCATTGATCAGCCGAAAACTGTGAACGCCGAAACCTTCCATGAACCGGAACGATCGTGGGATCGTCCGATCGGACATGATCCACATGACCATATGCATCGATTCGGGCGTGAGCGAAATGAAATCCCAGAAATTGTCGTGCGCGGTCTGCGCTTGAGGGAAGTCCCGGTCCGGCTCCTGTTTGGCGGCATGGATGAGATCGGGAAATTTGATCGCGTCCTGGATGAAGAACACCGGGATATTGTTACCCACCAGATCCCAGTTGCCCTCTTTCGTATAGATTTTCACCGCAAAACCACGGACGTCGCGCGCGAGATCGAATGAACCCTTGTTGCCGGCAACGGTCGAGAACCGCACGAACGCCTCGGTCTTCTCGCCTTTGCGCGCAAATACGTCGGCGCGCGTGAGCTTTGAGAGCGATTCATACGTTTCGAAGAAGCCGTGTGCGCCAAAGCCGCGCGCATGGACAACCCGTTCGGGAATCCGCTCATGATCGAAATGGAAGATCTTTTCGCGGAAATGTTGGTCTTCCACCAGCGTTGGCCCGCGCTGACCGACCCTGAGCGAATTCTGATCGTCGGCGACTGGCATGCCCTGCTGCGTAGTGAGAACCGGCACCTTCCCGCCGGCGACCTGGTGCGTTTCGCCGCCCGATCCACGCAGAATTTTCTGGTCGCCCAGTTTCGCGGTCTCGAGTTGATTGCCGGGCTTCTTGCCCTGCTTCGGCGAGTTGTTCTTCGGCATGTCCTCATCCCTCTACGTGTATCGGCGCATCCGGTGGTTCGATACGCCCGCTGCTTCTTTGCACAAGGACGCCACCGATCGGGCCGCATGAATCGGCCGAATGCCGCATGAAAAATGCTATCAATGCTTGGTCGATTTCTTCTTCGGCAAGCCCTTGCGCTTGGTCTCGGCGAACTCCTCGAGCTGCTTCGCCGACATGGATTCGTACATGCTGCGCGACGCGCCCTTGAGTTTCGATTTGGCGGTTTCACCGCGCTTGGCGGACAAGGCCGCGCCCGCGGCCTGTTGCTGTGCCTTGGATTTGGCAGGCATAGGACAGCCTCCTGGTTTCAACGGTCATTTTGAAACGCGGGGCTGCGTCAAAAGTTCCGGATTCGATCGGCGTTTGCCAGGGCGGCGGCATAAATGAGAAAGCCGGCCCACCTTTTGGGTGGACCGGCCTGAAGAGTCGTTACGCGGTTGCGGGTCCTACGCGGCCGGGCCGCGCGTTGTGTGGTGCACAGTAGTCGTGAAAGTACCGAAGGGAACGTTGTCGTCGCGATGCTGACCGCCGCGGATGGCCGCGAAGTAGGCCGCGGCTGCGCTCACCAGCATGGTGGTCGCCAGAACGAATGCCGCGATGAGACCAACGATGCGGGCCTGGTCGGCCGTCTCGATCGCCTCTTGCCGCGCCACTTCGACCTCGGTCAACACGCCATCGATCTGGGCATCGGCGACCGGCAAGGTCGTACCGGTCTCCGCAACGAGAATCCGTGCGAGATAGGCGCGGTCCGCCGCCGACACCTCGCCGTCGGTCAGAGCGCGTCCGACGATGACAGCAACTTCTTCGCGCGCCGCCTGGTCGCCCACGACATCACCGTCGTCGCTGCGCAGGATACGCGCGCTGAAATAGTCGGTCTGTTCCGCGACGATTTCGGCGGCATGGCCGGCCGTACTGACCGTCATCCCCACCACACCGCCGACACCGGCGGCGGCAAGGACGGTGCCGAGCAAGGCACCCACGGCCCAGACGAGCAGGCCGTGCGCGCCATCGCGAACTTCGACCTCGTCATGCGTTGCATCGCCGATCCGGCGACGCAGCCGGCCCGTAAGATATCCGCCCGCCGCGAAACTGGAAACGGCGACCCAGATGAACCACAGCCCGGCCGCGATGGTGAGCCAGCGCAGCGAAGCGCCTTCGCCCGGCTCCGGCGACACCATGGATAGTCCGAGGCCGGATCCGAATGTGAAGAGGACGAAAGACAATGCCGACGCGAAAACACCGCCCGCGATAATTGCGGGCCAATCCACATAGGATTTAGCGTCGGAAACGAGTCCGGTGGAGCGGACGGTCGAGGGTGCAGTGGCCATGATTTATCTCCTGTAAGGGTGCGCGCGGTAATCCGGCGCGGATCAGGCCAGACCGACGAACGAGAGGATGGCCAGAACGATGACGACGAGGCCGACCATGTAGATGATGCTGTTCATGACGGTTGTTCCTTCTGATTTGCTGTAAGCCGGATCTGGCACGATGTCCCGCGCAATCCCCGTCGCGGTGCCCGCCAGGCGGCGTCCTGATGGCGCCGAACGAGCCTGCGCGTCGTTCAGAGCCGTTGCCTGTTTGGTGACCCACCCATCCATCGCGCGCCTTGGTTTCGAGACGCCCCGAACCGGATGGCCGGCATGCCCGACTGAGAGGGCGACCGACCGTGCATCGATAACCGGCGGCACCCCAAATGGTTCCGCGGCATCGCAGACCCGGGCGATGGGCCATGCAGCGCATGGGATTGGGCGGGATTCGGGAGACCGGCCTCCGGCCGGATCGCTCTCCTCTCGGCGACTAAAGAGGCGCCCCGTCAGGACCGCCGCGGCAGGGCCGAACCAGGCAGCCTCGGAAACCCCGCATATTGATCGCCGCGATCGGCCTCGTGCCCCACCATGCCCGGCCTGGTCAGACAGCCTTTGGGCGCGATGAAGCTGTCGATCCGGCGCTGCGGCCGCTCATGCCAGGTGATGTTGAAGGCGCAGAGCTTCGGAAAGAACTGCAGCGCCGAATAAGGCAGATGATCGTGGATCCACCAGGCGAGCCGTCGCCAGTCGGCCCGCGGCTCATAGCGATCGAGGAACCAGGGAACGACGATGCAGGCGGTCGCTCCCATATGGCCGTTCGCATCGCGCCGGTCCCAGATATGACCGGCAAAGTCGGCCTCGTTGCGCGCGCAATTGAAGCCATGCTTGTTGCCGTATTCGTTGACCGCGCAGGAACGGTAACCCGATCGCAGCGCGATGCGCCCAAACGTCGCCTGCAACGGCTCGAGCAGTTCCTCGCAAAGCCGGCTGCCGGCCGCGATCGCTAGGTCCGGATCGTCGGGAAGGTTCGGGATCCCGCTGATCGCCGCAATCTCGGAAAATAGAAACTCGCGCATGAAGAAGTTCGGCGACAGGCGCACCCGTCCGAGTTCTT
>JBBDWW010000285.1:0-3291 GCA_040902645.1 Dongiaceae bacterium
GCGTTGCCGCGTCATCGTCGAGCGCGAGATTCTCGGTTACGGTTACACGATCTATGGCTGGCGCCAGGTGCCGGTGAATATCGAGGTGATCGGCGAAAAGGCGAATGCGACGCGGCCCGAGATCGAGCAGATCATGATCTGCAACAGCCGCGGCGTCGACGAGGAAACCTTCGAGAACGATCTCTACATCATCCGCCGCCGCATCGAGAAAGCGGCGATGGAAGAGCAGATCAAGGAACTCTACATCTGCTCGCTCTCCTGCCGCTCGCTGATCTACAAGGGCATGTTCCTCGCCGAACAGCTCACGGCCTTCTATCCCGATCTGCTCGACGAGCGTTACGTCTCGAATTTCGCGATCTATCACCAGCGCTATTCGACCAACACCTTCCCGACCTGGCCGCTGGCGCAGCCCTTCCGCGTGATCGCGCATAACGGCGAGATCAACACGCTCAAGGGCAATATCAACTGGATGAAGGCGCACGAGACGCGCATGGACACGCCGACCTACGGCGCGCACATGGCGGACGTGAAGCCGGTCATTCAGCCGAGCGGTTCGGATTCGGCAGCACTCGACAATGTGTTCGAGGCGCTGGTCGGCGTCGGGCGCAACCTGCCGATGGTGAAGACGCTGATGATTCCCGACGCCTGGGCCGGTCGCGAGACCATGCCCGAGGCGCATCGCAATCTTTATTCATACTGCAATTCGGTGATGGAACCGTGGGATGGGCCGGCCGGCATCTGCGCCTTCGCCGGCAACTGGGCGATCGCCGGCATGGATCGCAACGGGCTCCGCCCGCTGCGCTATGCGATCACGCAGGACGGGCTGGTCGTCGCCGGTTCGGAAACCGGGATGGTGCGGTTGAACGAAGCGGAAATCGTCGAGAAGGGCCGCGTCGGTCCCGGACAGATGATCGCCATCGACCTCGCCAATGGTCGCTTCTACAAGCATCGCGAGATCATGGACAAGCTCGCATCCGCCGCCGCGTTCGGCGACTGGGTGCGCAACATCACCATGCTCGATACGTTGATCGCCGCGGCACCGGGCAAGCCCGCGCGCTTCGATCGCGACGCGCTGCGCCGGCGCCAGGTTTCGGTCGGCATCACGATGGAAGATCTCGAACTGATCCTGCATCCGATGGTCGAGGAGGCGAAGGAAGCGGTTGGTTCGATGGGCGACGACACGCCGATCGCCGTGCTCTCGGAGCAGTATCGCGGCCTGCATCATTTCTTCCGGCAGAATTTCAGCCAGGTCACCAACCCGCCGATCGACAGTCTGCGCGAGGCGCGGGTGATGACACTCAAGACCCGGCTCGGGAACCTCGGCAACATCATGGATCAGGCCGAAGGGCAGTGCCATCTGCTCCAGCTCGAATCGCCGGTGCTGCTGACCGCCGAATATGAGGCGATGCGCCATCACATGGACGAAAGCGCGGTTCTGGTCGATTGCCATTTCGATCCGGCCGATGGCGAGCATGCGCTGCGCGACGCGATCCAGCGCATCCGCCGCCAGGCGGAAGACGCCGTGCGCGGCGGCGCGGTGCATGTGATCCTGACCGACGAGAATGTCGACGGTTCGCGGGCGCAGATCCCGATGATTCTGGCGACCGGTGCCGTGCATACGCATCTGCTGCGCCAGCAGCTCCGCACCTTCACCTCGCTCAATGTGCGTTCGGCCGAATGTTTCGACGTGCATCATCTAGCCGTGCTGATCGGCGTCGGTGCGACGACCGTGAACGCCTATCTGGCTGAAGCGTCGATCGCGGATCGGCAGGCCCGCGGTTTGTTCGGCGAACTCGATCTCGATGCCTGCCTTGCCCGCTACAAGGCCGCGGTCGATCAGGGCCTGCTCAAGATCATGTCGAAGATGGGCATCTCGGTCGTCAGCTCCTATCGCGGCGGCGCTTTGTTCGAGGCGGTCGGGCTCTCGCGCACGCTGGTCGCGGAATATTTTCCGAACATGCCCTCGCGCATTTCGGGCATCGGTATGGTAGGCATCCAGCAGAAGATTCTCGAATTGCACGCGCGCGCGTTCGACGAGGCGCTCATCGCGCTGCCGGTCGGCGGCTTCTATCGCTACCGGCGCGGCGGCGAGACCCATGCCTGGGGGGCCGGGCTCATTCACACGCTGCAGGCGGCCGTCGCCAGCGAATCCTATCAGACCTACAAGAAGTTCAGCGAAGGCATCACGGCGCAGCCGCCGATCGCATTGCGCGATTTGCTCGGCTTTCGCCACAAGCGCGAACCAGCCTCGGTCGACGAGGTTGAATCGATCACCGAAATCCGCAAGCGCTTCGTGACACCGGGGATGTCGCTCGGCGCTCTCTCGCCCGAAGCGCACGGCATGCTGAATGTCGCGATGAACCGCATCGGGGCCAAGTCCGATTCCGGCGAAGGCGGCGAGGATCCGGCGCGCTTCCGGCCGCGGCCCAATGGCGACAACGAGAACTCGTCGATCAAGCAGGTCGCGTCGGGCCGCTTCGGCGTCACCACCGAGTATCTCAACAACTGCCGCGAAATCGAGATCAAGGTAGCGCAGGGCGCCAAGCCCCGCGCAGGCGGCCAGTTGCCGGGCTTCAAGGTGACGGTTGAAATCGCGAAGCTGCGTCATTCGACGCCCGGCGTGATGCTGATCTCGCCGCCGCCGCATCACGACATCTATTCGATCGAGGATCTGGCGCAGCTCATTTACGATCTGAAGCAGATCAATCCCGATGCCAAGGTCTGTGTGAAACTGGTGGCGCGCTCCGGCATCGGCACGATCGCGGCCGGCGTCGCGAAGGCCAAGGCAGACGTGATCCTGATCTCCGGCCATGTCGGCGGCACCGGTGCCTCGCCCCAGACCTCGATCAAGTTCGCCGGTGTGCCCTGGGAGATGGGGCTCTCCGAGGTGCATCAGGTGCTGACCTTGAATCGGCTGCGCCATCGCGTGCGCCTCAGGGTCGATGGCGGCATCAAGACCGGGCGCGACGTGGTGATCGCGGCGCTGCTCGGCGCCGAGGAGTTCGGCGTCGGCACCGCCTCGCTGGTGGCCATGGGCTGCATCATGGTGCGCCAGTGCCACTCCAACACCTGTCCGGTCGGGGTGTGCACGCAGAATCCCGCCCTGCGCGAGAAGTTCACCGGCTCGCCGGAGAAGGTCGTCAACCTGTTCAGCTTCATCGCCGAGGAGGTGCGCGAGATCCTGGCCGCGCTTGGCTTCCGCACCCTCAAAGAGGTGATCGGCCGCACCGACCTCCTGCACCAGATCAGCCGCGGCGCCGCCGATCTCGACGACCTCGACCTCAACCCGTT
>JBBDWW010000286.1:0-3291 GCA_040902645.1 Dongiaceae bacterium
AAGGCGGCGGTATGGGCGGCGGCGCGGGGGGCGGTTTGCCGCCTGGATTCAAGCCCGGCGGTCATGGGCCCGGGGGCAACCGATGATCGCGCATCTCTCGCTCGGCGTTGCCGATCTCGAACGCGCACGCCGCTTCTACGATGCGGTCATGCCCTCGCTCGGCTATGCGCGCGTCTACGATGTCGATGGCGGCTGCGGTTACGGCGCAAAGCCCGACGAGCCGGTCTTCTGGATCAATTTGCCGCTCGACGAAAGCCGCGCGGTGAAGGCGAGCAACGGCACGCATATCGCCTTTGCAGCGCCGAGCCGCAAATCGGTCGACGAATTTCATGCAACCGCATTGCGCCACGGCGCCAAAGACAATGGCGCGCCGGGCCTGCGCGACTACACGCCAACCTATTACGCCGCGTTCGTGTTCGACCCGGATGGGCACGCGATCGAGGCGGTCTGTTTCGAACCGGAATGACTGTGAACGAAACCAACGAATTCAATCGAAGAGGAGTGACCACATAATGTCGTTGAAAATCCGCATGGCGCGTGCCGGCGCCAAGAAGCGTCCGTTCTATCATATCGTGATCGCCGAATCGCGCAGCCCGCGCGACGGTCGGTTCATCGAGCGCATCGGCAGCTACAATCCGATGCTGCCGCGCGGCGACGCAAACCGCGTCGTGCTGAAAGAGGATCGCGCGAAGCATTGGCTCTCGAACGGTGCGACGCCGTCCGAGCGCGTTGCGTATTTCCTCGCGGCGAAGGGTCTCGGCGAAAAGCCGAAGCAGCGCGTACAGACGACGAAGCAACTGCCGAAGGCGAAGGCGCAGGAGCGTCTGAAGGCCGCGGAAGACGCGAAGACGGCAGCCGAAGCGGCGAAGAAGGCCGAACAGGCAGCCGCCGTCGAGGCTGCAGCCGCAGCCGCTGCCGCCGCCGAAGCAGCCGCCGCAGCGCCGGCCGAGGAAGCGCCGGCTGAAGAAGCGCCGGCTGACGAAGCGGGTGCGGCCGAAGAGCCGGCCGCGAGCTGAGCTACGAACGCGGCAGGCGGCTGACGGATTGCGACGATGGCAGATCGCGTTCTGCTCGGGCGGATTGCCGGCGCGCATGGCGTGCGCGGCGAGGTGCGGCTTGCGAGCTTCACCGAACAGCCTGAAGCGATCGCCGCCTACGGGCCGCTCTCCGACAAGAGCGGCAAGCGTCAGTTCGCGCTCGTACTGAAGGGTCGGGTGCGCGGCGATAATCTGGTCGCCGCGATCGCGGGCATCGAGGATCGCAACGCGGCCGAAGCCTTGGCCGGTACCGAACTCTATGTCGATCGCGCGCAACTGCCGGCGATTGATGACGAGGGCGCGTATTACCATGTCGATCTCATCGGCCTCAGCGTCGAGGATCGCGACGGTCGCGCGCTCGGGCGGGTAATGAACGTCGCCGATTATGGTGCCGGTCCGATGCTCGAGATCCGGGGCGAGGGCAGCGAGCTTCTACTGCCGTTCACCGACGCGGTGGTCCCGATTGTCGACCTCGCCGGCGGGCGGCTGGTCGTCGTGCCGCCGGCCGAAATCGAGGCGAGACCCCCCGCCGGCGGCGATCAGGACGGCGCGCCATCCGACGAGCCGGCCGAGGGGAACGCGGCAGCCGGGCCCCATGATGGGTCAGACCCCGCATCGGCGGAATCCGCCCAAAACGGCGACCGGAGGCGGCGATGACCGGCCCCGAAACCGCCCCGGGAACGCCGGGTCCAAACGGGCCCCCCTGGCGGGCCAAGATATTGACGATCTTCCCGGATATGTTCCCGGGACCGCTCGGCCAGTCGCTCGCCGGGCGGGCGCTCCAGGCCGGAATCTGGTCGCTGGAAACGGTGGACATTCGGCGGTTCGCGCGCGATAAACACGCCTCCGTCGACGATACCCCTTTCGGCGGCGGGGCTGGCATGGTGATGCGGCCGGACGTGTTGGATGCGGCTTTGGCCGCGGAAGCCGAAGGCCGCACGATCTATCTGAGCCCCCGCGGCCGTCTGCTCGACCAGTCCCTGGTTCGGGCGCTGGCGGCCGAACCGGTGCTGACGCTGTTATGCGGGCGCTATGAAGGGGTGGACGAACGGGTGATCGAAGCACGGTCGCTGGAGCTGGTGAGCCTCGGCGATTTTGTGCTCTCGGGCGGCGAGCCCGCCGCGATCGCCTTGATCGACGCGGTGGTACGGCTTCTGCCGGGCGTTGTCGGTGCGCCGGAGGGGCTGGAAGAGGAGAGTTTCGAAACGGGATTGCTCGAATATCCCCATTACACGCGACCGGCCGAATGGCTCGGACGCACCGTGCCGGAGGTACTGCTCTCCGGCCATCACGAACGCATCCGCGCCTGGCGGCGCGAGCAGGCGGAACGGATCACGAAGGAACGCAGGCCCGATCTCTGGACGCGCTATCTAGCGGACAGCGGTGCCGACGGCAAGAAGGACAGAAAAGGATGACGGCGATGAGCATGTTGAAAGAGCTGGAGGCGGCCAACGAGGCCAGCCTCGCCGGAAAGAAAACGATCCCCGAGTTCGCGCCCGGCGACACGGTGCGCGTGCAGGTGAAGATCGTCGAAGGCGACCGCGAGCGGTTGCAGGCCTTCGAAGGCGTGTGCATCGGCCGGCGCAATGCCGGCGTGAACTCGTCCTTCACGGTGCGCAAGATTTCGTACGGCGAAGGCGTCGAGCGCGTGTTTCCGCTCTACAGCCCGCTGGTCGATGCGATCGAGCTGGTGCGTCGCGGCAATGTGCGCCGGGCGAAGCTCTATTATCTCCGCGGCCGCCGTGGCAAGTCGGCGCGTATCGGCGAGAAGACCCGCGGCGTCGGGTCGAATGCCGAGGGCGACGAGGGCGGCGATACCGCCAAGTCCTGAGCCGGGCCCCTGATCGGTAACAGTGCATCGGTAACGGATTGATATGGCCGAACCGCGCACGCTGTTCGACAAGATCTGGCAGAGCCATCTGGTCCATCGTCAGGACGATGGCACCTGCCTGATCTACATCGATCGTCATCTCGTCCATGAAGTGACCAGCCCGCAGGCCTTCGAGGGCCTGCGCATGACCGGGCGCAAGGTCCATCGACCCGAGGCGACCTTGGCGGTCGCCGATCACAACGTGCCGACCAGTGATCGCTCGAAAGGTATTGCCGACCGGGAATCGCGCATCCAGGTCGAGACGCTCGAAATGAATTGCGCCGAATTCGGCGTGCCTTACTTCTCGATGGACGATATCCGCCAGGGCATCGTGCATATCATCGGGCCGGAACAGGGCATGACCCAGCCCGGCATGACGATCGT
>JBBDWW010000287.1:0-3284 GCA_040902645.1 Dongiaceae bacterium
GAGTTCGCCATCTCCTGCTCGAGGCTGTCCCACTGAATGATCTCGAGCTCTTCCGAAGTAAAGAGCTCGAAACACGCGGGATTGCCCATCTGCGTCACCGGATTGAACGTGCCTTCCGCAAATGCGACCGTGTGCGAAACCTCGGGATCCTGCACGTATTTGAGGAACTCGATCGCCAACGGCGAAATCTGCGGATTGTTTACGACCGAAGTGACCTCGATCCAGGACACGCCGCCCTTGCCACCCGGCATCGGGCCGCTGTTCGGCGTGACGCCTCGAATGTTCAGGAACCCGTCGGCGCGCGCCGGCGACGCAGAATAAACGCCACCTGGCAGATAGAGATCGATCTCGCCGCTTACCAGCCCTTGATTGAGCGTCGGGATATCGCCGACCAGCTTGGCATTCCTGAACAACCGGTTTGCAGCCTCTTCGAATTTTGCAACCTCTTCGTCGGTATGTTCGCGGAATGGATCGAAACCCGCGATCAGGCAGATCACGAACACGTCCCAGTCGTCCGTCTCCTGGACCGCATAGCGCCCGGCCAGTGCGTCGTCGTTCCAAAGATTCCACCCTTCGTCTTCTGCCATCTGGCGACTGATCTTGTCGGTATTGGCGACGAAGCTGTAGGGACCGTAGCGCTGCGTCATCCCCAAAAGATGCTCTCCGTCCTCGCTCAGGGACCAATCATAGGGCGGGTGGAATTGTGGAAGCATGTTTTCGAAATAAGGCTCCATCTCTGCGCGGGGCAGTGGAAGGATTAACCCTTCCGGAAACATGACATCGCGCGCCCAGGGATTATTCACATTGATCAAATCCCAGACATTGATCTCGCCGGCGCGGAGCCGATTGATCATGGTGGGATCGTTGGTGAGCGATTCGGCTTTTACCGTCGCATCGTGCATCTGACGGAACGGGTCGAGCACCTCTGCCGAGTTGTAACCTTCCCAGCACAGGATGTTCAGTTCCTTCTCGCGGGCCGCCTGGGCGGAACGCCCGGCCATCGAGCCTGCAGCGAGTGCCGCGGCACCGGCGCCGGCAGACTGCAGAAACTGCCGGCGGGTTTGATTGAAGTTTACCATGATCCGTTATCCTCCCTGTGTGACGAGCGAACGCTTTGACAGGTTCGGGCCTGATCGGCCGTGTCGCGGACAGGAGCACCGCGCCCAACAAGGCCGGGCGGCAGCCGTCTCCAGCCATCGACACTCTCGGCCGGGGAGCCTAGCGGACCCTTGGCCGTGGCTCAACGCCCGGTCGAAACAGACAATAAAAGCGCGTCCGGATCAGCGTCCGCGAGCCGCCTGGATCGCGCGCCAGACCCGCTCGGGCGTCGCGGGCATGTCGAGGTCGCGCACCCCCAAGGGGCGGAGCGCATCGAGGATTGCTGCCATCAACGCGGGCGGGGCCGCGACGCAACCGAGTTCGCCGGCACCCTTGGCACCCAGCGCATTGCCCAGCGAGGGAATGCCCGCAACGGTTTCGATCCGGAACGATGGAAGGTCGTCGGCGCGCGGCATCGCATAGTCGAGGAACGAGGCCGTCAGAAGCTGGCCGCTATCGTCATAGACGGTGTGTTCGAGCAAGACCTGGCCGATGCCCTGCGCGAGACTGCCATGCGCCTGGCCCTCCACGATCATCGGATTGACGACCGTTCCGAGATCGTCGACGGCGGTATAGCGAAGGACGCGTACCATGCCGGTCTCGGGGTCGATCTCGACTTCGGCGACATGACATCCGTTCGGCCAGCTCGCAGCGTCGATCGTGTGGCGCAGCTCGGCTTCAATGTGAGCATCGGGCTGGCGCTGTGCGAGTTCGAACAAGCCGATCCGGCGATCGGTTCCGGCAACCGAAAAAACGCCGGCGCGATACTCGATATCGCCGGACGCCGCTTCGAGATTGTCGGCCGCCAGCGCATGCGCCTTGTCGAGCGCCGCCTCGCCGCCCGCCATCACCGCCGGCCCGCCGATAAACAGCGAGCGCGACGCGACACTGCCGATCCCGTTTACCGCGTCGGTATCGCCCGGCAGAATCTCGATGCAATCGATCGGCAGATCGAGCGTGCTCGCGAGCAGTTGCGCGAAACTGGTCGAGAGCCCCTGCCCCATCGCCTGCATAGCGGTCTGCAGCGTCACCCGCCCGTCGCCCGTGACCCGCACGATCACCTGCTCGGTATAGACGGCCGCGCCGGTCCATTCGATGAAGCTGCTTAAGCCGCGGCCGCGCAGCAGGCCGGCTTTGGCCGATGCGTCGCGCCGTGCAGGGAATCCGTTCCAGTCGGCACTGGCCAGCGCCTCGTCGAGCACACGCTCGAACTCGCCGCAATCGTAAATCTCACCGATTGGTGTCGTATACGGAAACGCATTGGCCGGAATGAAATTTCGCCGCCGGATTTCCACAGGATCGAGGCCGAGCGTCACCGCCGCTTCCTCGATCAGCCGCTCGATCACATAGATGCCTTCCGGCCGGCCGGCGCCGCGATAAGGCGCGGTCGGGCATGTGTTGGTAAGATAGGCGCCCACTTCGAGGTCGACCGCGGGCACGCGATAGGTGCCGACGACGATGCGCGGACCGAGCAGCAAGGCCACCACGGCTCCCGCCGGCGTGAGGTAGGCGCCGAGATCGGATTTCGTTTTGACGCGCAGGCCGAGGATGCGCCCGTCGCCGTCGAATGCCAGCACTCCATCGCTCACCTGGTCGCGTCCGTGGGTGCCGGCGAGGAACTCGTCCGCGCGTGTCGCCCGCCATTTGACCGGCCGGCCGAAGCGCCGCGCGGCGATGGCGCAGACCGCATCTTCGGGGTGCAGGTTCGTCTTGAGACCGAAGCCGCCGCCGATATCCGGCACGAGGACGCGGATCTTCTCGGGCGGCGAACGCAGCACGCCGTCGGCAAGCTGCTGGCGCAAGGTCGAGGGTGTTTGCGTGACGGTGCGCAAGGTGAAGCGCTCGCTCGCCGGATCGTATTCGGCCAATGTCGCGCGCGGCTCGAGCGCATTGGGCACCAGCCGGTTGTTGACGATGCGCAGGCCGACGATATGCGGGGCGCCCGCGAAGGCGGCGTCGGTCGCCGCCGCATCACCGAACCGCGCGTAAGCCGCGACATTGCCGGGCGCGCCCGGCCACAGCACAGGCGCATCCGGTGCGGAAGCGGCATCCACGGTGACGATCGCCGGAAGCGGTTCGTACTCGACCGCGATGCGCTCGGCCGCGTCCTCGGCCGCCACCTGGCTCTCCGCCAGCACGGCAGCGATCGGGTCGCCAACAAACCGCACGCGGCCGCGGGCGAGCGG
>JBBDWW010000288.1:0-17820 GCA_040902645.1 Dongiaceae bacterium
CGACATTGTTCTTGTTGTAGCAGAAGCCGTAATAGCCGAACTTTTCCGGCACGGCGTAGAGCGTGCCGTCGACGCGCGCATAGGGCGCCTCGCGCATCGCAGGGAACATGTCGTCCCACGGCACGGCGTCTTCCGGCACCGGGGCGAGAAGCCCGAGCTCGACCACGCGCGGCACGTCGGGCGCATCGACCACCAGCACGTCCCAATCGCCGGGCTGCGATTGTTCGAGGATCGAGAGCGCGGTGCCGGTGCCCTCGAAGGTCTTCACGTTGACCGTCACGTCATGCGCGGCAGCGAACGGATCGATCAGCTTGGAATCGGCATGGTCGCACCAGACCAGCACGTTGAGCTCGCCGGCCGCCTGCGCACTGCGGCCCCAGGCCGTCGCCGCCAGCGCGGTGCCGGCCGCGGCACCGCCGAGAAACCGGCGGCGGTTGATTGCGGAAAAACGTCTCTTCTGTCCTGCCGTCATCACTACCTCCCTTTTTGCGTTCCCCGGCTATCGAGGCCGGGAAATCATTGCTTCCGGGAAACGATACCCCGGGAATGGGAAACGAGGGAAATGCCGAAACGGCACCGCTGCCGGTTTATTTGTCCGGTCTTGCGGCGGCCGGGCCTATTCCCGGCCGCCGTCGCGGTATGCCGCCCCCCGGCGGAAAACGCCTTTATCCGGTCAGATCCGGCTTGTTCAGACCCGGCCTTTACCGTTCGGATTGGCCATGACGCCCATCACGTCCATCGCGAGCCTGACCGCGACCCGCGCCGCATTGTTGGCGGGGTCGTAGACGGGGCTGCATTCGGTGATGACGTAGGCGTCGATGCCCTTGCGCGCGAAGCCGCGCACGAACTTGATCATCTCGCGCGGCGTCATGCCGCCGCATTCGGGCGTGGTGATGCCGGGCACGAAGGCCTGGTCCATGCAATCGAGATCGGTGTGCAGCACGACCTTGTCGACGCCCTCGACCCAGATATGGTCGATGACCTGTTTCATGATTGCATCGACGCCCTGCTCTTCGATGTCCCAGATGGTGAACATCTGGATGTTATGCTTGTCGACGAACTCGCGCTCCGCCGGCGGGTTGAGCGCGCCGTTGATGCCGAGCAGCGAGACGCGCTTGCAGTTGAACAGTTCCGCCGTGCGGCTCACCGGGCAGGCATGGTTCAGCGTTTCGCCGCCGACATCGGCCGCCGTATCCATATGCGAATCGAAGTGGATATAGGCCATGCCGCCGCCCTTCTTGACGGTCTTGGACACGGCGGACGTGACCGGGATCGGGCAGGAATCGTCGCCGCCGAACACGAAAGGCACGGCGCCCGCGTTGATGATGTTCATCACGCATTCCTCGGCGCGCTCGAAGGTGCGCTTCGCATTGCCGGGAATGATCTGCACGTCGCCGCTGTCGCAGAGATTGAGGGCATCGAACAGATCGACCTGAAATTCGCCGTGATGCGAGATGTAATGGTCGGTCGCGCAGCGCACCGCGCGCGGCCCCATCGCCGTGCCGGGCCGGCAGGTGTTGGTATGTTCCCAAGGGAGGCCGAGCACGGCCGCCTTCGCGCCATGCGCCTTCAGCTTTTCGGTGATCGGCGGCACGACATCCGCCTTCAGGAAGGAGGGGATGCCGGAAATGAGATGCGTTGGAAAATCGCCCTGACCTTCGCGCCGGCCGAACGTCAAATAGCTGTTATGCGCCATCGAAAGTGAACTCCCCCTGGTCTGCCGCCGCGGCGCATGCAGGATGCGCGGCGCCGAATGCGTTGTCCCCAATGACCGGCAACAGGGTCCGCCCGAATGCGGCGGCGGATCGGCGCCCGTAAAGGCCCGATCCCGAAGATCGTCGCCCGTGCCGGCCCGATCGTGGAGGCGAGCGTGGGAGAATTTGACTGACATGTCAATCAAGAGAGTGGGACGATGCGGTTGGGCCCGAAAATGCTGGGCTTTCGAGGGTCGACCCCTCACCCGACCGCGCCTGAGCGCGGCCACCCTCACCCCCGGCAGAGGGAGACGGATGGGCGCCGAAAGGATGATCGGTGCGTTATCCGGTGCTATAAAAGCCGCGCGCCGGCTAGCTCGTTATCGAGCGTCCGCGCCGGTCAAAGGCATGTCCCCGTAGCTCAGTGGATAGAGCATCGGTTTCCTAAACCGGGGGTCGCAGGTTCAAGTCCTGCCGGGGACGCCATCCGACAAAATGCGCGCGCAGAGTCGCCGCGCTAATTCTCCGCCCAGAGGTGCAGCAGGTTCATCTGCACCTCGGTGAGCTGTTTGTCGGGACCGCTGTCGGGATGCTGCTTGTGCAGCCAGTCGGCGACCATCGAGAGTTCGTACAGCATCGCGCGCTGATACGGTTCCTTCACCAGGCTCTGGATCCATAAGACGGCGGCGAGACGCTCGCCCTTCGTCACCGGGCCGCACCTCGTGATAGTGGATCGTCGGATAGAGGATCACATCGCCGCCATGGATCGCCGGGTCAAGCCCGGCGATGACGACTTTGGGTAGCCGCGTCATCGCACACTCTTGCCCGTCCGCCGGCAACCGGCTAGGCAGGCGTCATGCAGCAGAACGATGCGGGTCTGCGACCCGAAGCGCCGACCTGGTATGAAGCGAGCGCGATGGCGCGGCCCATAACGCGACCGCTCGAAGGCGATATCGAGGCCGATGTCTGTATCGTCGGCGGCGGGTACACCGGGTTGTCGGCGGCGCTCAATCTCGCCGAGCGCGGTCTGAAGCCGGTGCTGATCGAGGCGGAGCGCATCGGCTATGGCGCCTCGGGGCGCAATGGCGGGCAGATCAATTCCGGCATGCGCTGCGGCCCGACCGCGATGGTCGAACATTTCGGCGTCGACGATGCGAAGCGCATCTGGGCGATGACCGAGGAGGCGAAGGCCATCATCCGCGAGCGGATCCAGCGCCACGCGATCGATGCGCATTGGCGCCCCGGCACACTCTATGCGTCGCTCAACAAGAGTTATAAGCGCGAGGTCGATGCGGCGGTCGAAACGACGCGGCGTCATTTCAACTATGACGCGGACCGGCGGGTCGATCGCGACGAAATTCGCGCCTTGCTCGGCTCGACGCTCTATGAAGGCGGCATGGTCGATAAGGGTGCGGCCCACATGCATCCGCTCAACTACGCGATCGGGCTTGGCCATGCGGCGATCGGCGCCGGTGCCGTCATTCACGAGAACACACGCGCCACATCGATCGACGAAGACGGTCACGGCGTTATGACCGAACGCGGCCGCATCCGCGCGCGCCACACGATCGTCGCCTGCAACGGCTATCTCGGACGGCTGATTCCGCAACTCGCATCCAAGATCCTGCCGATCCGCAATTACATCATCGCGACCGAACCGCTCGGCGAAGCGCGCGCGCGGACGATCAACCGCGACGATCTCGCGGTCCATGACAGCAAGTTCGTCGTCGATTATTACCGCATGACGCACGATCACCGACTCACCTTCGGCGGCGGCGAGGTCTATAGCAGCAAGGATCCCGCCGACATCTGCCGTTTCGTGCGGCCGCATATGCTGAAGGTCTATCCGCAGCTTGCCGACGTGCGGATCGAATATGGCTGGGGCGGCTGGCTCGCGCTCACCATGAATCGGCTGCCGCATCTGGGCCGGCTTTCGCGCGATCTCTATTTCGCGCAAGGCTATTCCGGCCAGGGCGTGGCGCTCTCCGGGCTCTACGGCAAACTGATCGCCGAGGCGATCGCCGGAACCGCCGGGCGGTTCGACCTGTTTGCCGGTATCAGGCATCACGATCTGCCGGGCGGCGCCATGCTGCGGCACCCCCTGCAGATTCTCGGGATGCTGTGGTATTCCCTCAGGGATCGGCTCTAGCCGGTACCGAAAGGACTGAACCGCCCATGACCCTGCGCATTCCCATCGGCGCGCTGGTCGCGGACTATAACGAGACGCCGGCCGAAGAACGCGCCAATGCGATCTCGCACGGCTGCGGCGTCATTTTTTTGCTGGCGGTCGCGGGGCCCCTTCTGATGCGCGCGGCGAATGACGGCGCGCTGGCGCTGGCGACGGTTGCGATCTTCGTCGCGAGCCTGCTGCTCACCTTCGGCGCCTCGACGCTCTATCACGGATCGCGCCCGGGGCGGCTGCGCCGCGTCTGGCTGGCGCTCGATCATATCGCCGTCTATTTCCTGATCGCCGGCACCTGGACGCCGGTCGTGCTGCTCACCTGGACGCAGCCGAGCCATCTCGTTTTGCTCGGCGCAATCTGGGCGATCGCGCTGGTCGGCACCTATCTGCGCCTCTTTCGCTATACCGACGTGACCGGGCCGATCCTCGCGCTCTATCTCGCGGCCGGCTGGGCCGGTGTTTTCATGATCCCGCATCTCTGGAGCGTGTCGCCGACATTGGTCTTCCTGGTATTCGGCGGCGGCCTCCTGTACACGCTCGGCGTCGTGTTCTTCCTCTGGCGCAGCCTGCGCTTCAATCATCTCTACTGGCATCTGTTTTCGCTCGCCGGAGCAGCCGCCCATGTCGCGGCGATCTGGGGCGTTTTGCTGCCGCACGCTGCCTGATCCTTACGGTGACGCGACAAGGCAGCGCTGGCGGGCGGACGCAGGCGGGCTAGTCTTTCCTATAGGTATTGGGCGGCCGGCCGGTCGCCTATCGTAGGGGCCAATCCGCACGAAGCCCGCCGAAAAGCCCGTCGAAAGGATAACGATCATGAAAATCGATGTCGCCTGCACCAAGCAGCAGACCTATTCCTTCGATCCGGCCAAGACCGCCCTGCTGGTGATCGATATGCAGCGGGATTTTTGCAATGCCGAAGGCGTCGGCGGGGTCGGCGGCGAGGATGTCGGCCCGCTGCAGAAGATCATTCCGCAGGTCGAGAAGTTGCTCGCCGCCGCGCGCAAGGCCGGGCTCTTCATCGTGCATACGCGCGAAGGCCACACGCCCGATCTTTCGACGCTGCACGACATGCGCCGTTTGTCGAGCAGTCAGGCCGGGGCCCCGATCGGCGACAAAGGTCCGATGGGCCGCTTTCTGGTACGCGGCGAATATGGCCATGATTTCGTCGACAGCCTGCATCCGGAAAACGACGAGGTGATCGTCGACAAGCCGGGCTTCAGCGCCTTTTACAAGACCGATCTCGAATCGATCCTGAAGACGCGCGGCATCACCCATACGATCGTCTGCGGCGTCACCACCGAATGCTGCGTGCAGTCGACCATCCGCGGCGCGGTCGATCGCGGGTTCTTCTCGCTGATTTTGAGCGATTGCTGCGCGTCCTATTACCCGGACATGCACGATGCGACGATGCGGGTCTTGCCCGAGCAGGGCAATCTGTTCGGCTGGGTCGGCAAGTCGACCGACCTGATCCCGAAACTGGCCCCGAAAAGCGCGCTCTCCGCGGCGTCTTAAGCGCTAGGCGGCCGCACCGGCGCCGGCCATGTGCCGGCCGATCGTGCGGATGTCGTACGCGCCGGCCGCAGCCTCATAGACCAGGCGGCCCTCGAAGATCACCACCAGCCGGTCGGCGAGCATCGCCAGCTCGTCGAGATCTTCGCTGACCAGCAGCACGGCCGCGCCCTTGTTGCGCGCCGCGATGAGCTGGCCGTGAATCTCCGAAATCGCACCGACATCGAGACCCATGCAGGGGTTCGCCGCGACCAGCACCTCGACCTCGTGCGAGAGCTCGCGCGCCAATACCGTGCGCTGCACATTGCCGCCCGACAGTTCCGCGACCGGCGCATCGGGCGAGCGGGTGCGGATATTGTAGCGCTCGATCAGCCGGATCGCTTCGCGCCGGATCGCGCTACGATCGAGCAGCCAGCCGCCCACCGCTTTCGGCGGGCGGTCGAAATCGCGGATCGCGAGATTTTCCGCAACCGACATGTTGCGCGCGCAGGCGTTCTGCAGCGGCTCTTCCGGCAGCAGATAGAATTTATGGCGGCGGATCTCGGCGCGGCTCGCGCCGTAAGGCTTGCCGTGAACCCGGATCGATCCGGCGGTCGGGTCGCGCTGGCCGGCCAGCAGCTCGACCAGTTCGCGCTGGCCGTTGCCGGAGACACCGGCGACACCGAGGATTTCGCCCGCCCGCACCGAGAGCGAGACGCCGGCAACGGCCGGGCTGCCGCGATCGTTGTCGGCGGCGAGATCGCGCAGCTCGAGCCGGACATGGCCCGCCATCGGCGGCGATCGGTCGACCGGCTTTGCGATCCGTTCGGAACCGACCATGACCTCGGCGAGACGCGCGCGGTCGAATTCGCGCACGGCACCTTGCGCGACCAGTTTGCCTCGGCGAAGCACACTGACATCGGCTGCGAACTCGAACACTTCGCGGAATTTATGGGTGATCAGCAGGACGGTGAGCGATTGGTCGCGGCACATGGCGCGCAGCGTGCCGAACAATTCGTCTGCCTCGCCGGGCGTCAGCACGCTGGTCGGTTCGTCGAGAATGATGAAACGGTGATTGAGGTAGAGCTGCTTCAGCACCTCGACCTTCTGTTTTTCGCCGGCAGCGAGCGAGCCGGCCGTTCGCTTCGCGTCGACGCGGAAGGGCGTGCGCGCGAGAAATTCATCGAGCGCCCGATGTTCCTTCTTCCAGTCGATGACGAAGGGGTTGTCGTAGCGCGCGACAACCAGGTTCTCCGCAACGGTCATATGCGGCACCAGCGAGAAATGCTGGTAGACCATGCCGAGGCCGGCACCATGCGCATCGCGCGGGTTCGATATCCGGGTTTCCGTGCCGTCGATCGAGACGCTGCCGCTGTCGGGTTTGTAATAGCCCATCAGGCATTTGGCGAAGGTGCTCTTGCCGGCACCATTTTCGCCGAGCAACGCATGGAATGCACCCGGCTCCAGAAGCAGCGACACGTCGTCGAGTGCTTGCAACTCGCCGAACCGCTTGCTGAGGCTGCGAATCTCGACCGTCGGCGGACGCAGGTTGCCGGGCTTTATCATTGGATCGCGGCGATCAGTTTCTCGGACACGCTGACGGTGCCGAAGATGCTGTCGGGGCTGCGCACGATTTCGACCGCCGCCTTGTGCAGCGCCGGCACGGTCGCGGCGCAACAATCCTCGAGCAGAAGATTGTCGAAGCCTCGGTCGCTCGCCTCGCGCAACGTGGTGTTGACGCAGACTTCGGTCGTCACGCCGAAGATCACGAGATTCTGGATCTTCCGGCGGCGCAGCATATGTTCGAGTTCGGTCGCGTAGAAGGCGCCGCTGCCGGCCTTGTCGACGATCGGATCGCCTTTATGCGGCGTGAGCTCCGGGATGATCTCCCAACCCGGTTCGCCGCGCACCAGATTGCGGCCGAGCTTGCCGTCGTCACCGATCCCCGGCCCCATGCGCCGGCTGCGAAAGCGTTTCACCTCGGTCAAATCCGAGCCGTCGGGCCGATGGCCCTCGCGCGTATAGATGACCGGATAGTTCTTGCGCCGCGCCGCCTCGAGCACCTTGACCGCGCCCTTGATCGGCGAGCGCATGAGATCCATGTCGACGCCGAGCAGGTCGCACCAGCCGTTATAGCCGCAGAAATCGACCTGCATGTCGATCACGAGAAAGGCCGTGTTCTCGGGCCGCAGATCGCCGTTATAGGGAAACGGGTAGGATTGCGCGTCGACATAGCGTTCCATGATGGCTCCTCCCTGACTAACGATTGAGGACCAGTTCGCCCGGCGCGCCAACGAGACCGCGGCGCGGCGAGGAGGTCATGATCATGATGGCGAGCGTCAGCACATAGGGCGCAGCGGCGATGAGCTGATAACCGCTACTGACCCCGACCGATTGCAAAGCGGGTGCGAGCGCGCCGGCGCCGCCGAACAGGAGGGCCGCCCACAGACAGCGCACGGGATCCCAGCGCGCGAAGATCACCAGCACGACCGCCATCAGCCCCTGCAAACTGGACAGCCCCTCGTTCCAGCTGCCCGGATAATAGAGCGAGAGAAACGCGCCGCCGATACCGCTCAAGGCGCCGCCCAGCATGGTCGCGACCAGCCGCACGCGTTCGATCGGAATGCCGAGCGAGAGCGCCGCATCGCGGCTGTCGCCGACGGTGCGCAGCATCAGGCCCCATCGCGTATAGCGGAAGCCCCAGGAGATCAGCGGCACGAGACCGAGCCCGATGATGAACAGCAGATTGATCTCGAGCGCCGAACGAATCTGGGGGCTGTCGCTCCACCAGCCGAAGGAAATCGCCGGCAGTTGCGGCGCGCTCGGATTGAGGAAGGGCTTGCCGAAGAAGAAAGCGAGCCCGCTGCCAAACAGCATGAGCGCGATGCCGATCGCGATATCGTTGACGCGGCGCGCCGAACAGAAGAGCGCATGCATCATGCCGAGGAGGCTACCGGCGCCGGCCGCGGCGAGCACGCCGAGCCAGGGCGATCCGCTGAGATAGGAAACCGCGAACCCGACCATCGCGCCCATCACCAGAATACCCTCCTGGCCGACATTGATGCGGCCGCCTTTCTCGGTGATGCATTCGCCGAGACTGACATAGAGGAACGGCGTTCCGACTCTGATCGCGCCGCTCAGCACCGCCAGCGGCACGCCGATCCAGCCCAGCGCTTCAGTTGTTTCCATGACGTGACCTCAGGCGGAAGATCGGTCCGCGGCCGTACAGGGTTTCGCTCCACAGGATGACGAGAAAGACGATGCCCTCGAACACGAGAACGGTTGCATCGGGCAGATCGTGCGAACGCTGCAGCAGGCCGCCGCTGGCGCGGATGCCGCCCAGTGCGATCGCCGCGGGAATGATGGCGATCGGATTATGCCGCGCGATGAACGACACCAGGATGCCGCTCCAGCCATAGCCGACATGGAGCGCGCTGCTGGCGCGATCGAGCACGGCGGCCACCTCGATCGTGCCGGCAAGCCCGGCCGCACCGCCGCCAAGCCCGCAGGAAATGAGGACCAGCCGGCCGATCGGCAGACCCGCCATCTGGCCGACGCGCAGATTATTGCCGCAGATCCGGAGCGCGAAGCCGAACGTGCTGTAGCGGATCAGCAGCCAGGCGAGCACGCAGGCGACGATGCCGATCACCAGACCCCAATGCACTTCGAAGCCGGGGATCATGCCGATGCGGAACGCATCGTCGATCGGGTAGGTGCCCGGGTAGTTGAAGGTGCTGGGATCGCGCAGCGGACCCTGCACCAGATGATCGAACACGGCGAAGGCGAGAAACGCCATCAGCAGGCTGCTGATCGTTTCGTTGACGCCGCGCCAGTGTCGCAGCGCGCCGACCGCTGCGATGAACAAACCGCCGGCGACGATGCCGGCGAGCGCCATGCCGAGCATACCGATCGGTGCGGCAACGCCCGACAGCAACAGCCCCGCGGTCGCGGCCGCGAGACCGCCGAGCATGACGGCGCCTTCATTGCCGATGACGAGGAGGCCCATCTGCGCCGGGATCGCCGTACAGAGCGCGATCAGCATCAAAGGTGCCGCGCGGACCAGCGTGTTCTCCCACGAAAACATGCTGCCGAACGCGGCGCGATAGATCGAGGCGTAGACGCCGATCGGATCCGCGCCGACCGCGGCCACGAACAGGCCGAACAAGGCCATCGCCAGGCCAATCGCAAAGAGCGGAATCGCGATCGCTCGAATCATAGTGAATGCCGCTCACAGCCGGACGATTGCGACGGACACCCGACCCGCCTTTCGGCCGATCGGGCGTTGCCGCCACACCGTATCAGACGATCAGGATCGCTCAGATCGTCGGCGATCCGATAACCCCTTCGGCCAGCCAGTCGATCTGTTCGAGGAACGGATCGTCGTAGCTGTAGACGGTGCCCGCCGGCACGACCACGTTGCCGTTATTATCCTTGATCTCGCCGCTATAGATTTCCAGCGAGCCATCGAGAATGCCCGCCCTTGCGGCATCCGCGGCGGCGCGCGCTTCGGCGCTGACGGCGGAACCGTATTCGCTCATCTTGACCATGCCGTCGGCAAAGCCGCCGAGCACCGAGTTGGGCAGCGTTTCGCCCGCCCGCATCTTCTCGATCGATTCGATGAACAGCACGCTCCAATCGCCGATGGCGCTGGCGAGGAACCCGTTGGGCGCGAGCGCCGACTGGTCGGCATAGACGCCGCAGCTAAAGATGCCGCGCCGCTCCGCCGTCTCGACGACGACCTTGGGGCTGTCGAGATCGCAGGAGACGACATCGCAGCCCTGGTCGGCGAGGCTATTGACGGCTTCGGCTTCCTTGACCGGCACGTTCCAGTCGCCGGTCCAGATGATCTGGGTTGTGATGTCGGGGTTCACGCTCTGCGCGCCGAGCGTAAAGCTGTTGATCGCGCGCAGCAGGACCGGAATCGGTACGGCCGGAACAAAACCGAGCTTGCCGGTCTGGGTCTGATGGCCCGCCAGAACGCCGTTGATGTACTGGCCGTGATCGACATTCGCCCAGTAGGCGGTGATGTTGGTCGGCTGACCTTCCTCCCACCAGCCGCCGCAATGGAAAAAATGCACATCGGGATATTTGGCGGCCATCTCGAGCACATGCGGATCGTAGTAACCGTAGGAGGTCGCGAAGATCACCTTCGCGCCGTCGAGTTCGATCATGCTCTGCATGGTTTTCTGGACTTCGGCCGTCTCGGGCACCATCGCTTCCTCGATGACCCGCACGTTCGGAATCTCGGCGACCTTCGCGACCGCGACGGCCTGGCCCTGGTTGTAGCCGTAATCGTCCTTCGCGCCGACATAGATACCGCCGCAGACCAGCTCGTCTTCCGCCGCGGCGAGCCGCGAGATCATCGGCAGCGACGCCGCAGCCGCCGCGGTCGAACGCATCAGGCCGCGTCGGCTGATCCGTGAAAAATTCTTCATCTTGTCCTCCCAGTGATGCTGAATCCGAAGCCGGATTTTCTTTTTGTTGGGACCGGGATGCGCTCTAAAGCCACCCTTGCGCAAAAGGTACGCTTGGCCGGCGCCAGCCAACAACCTAGCGCTTTCGCTAGGTACCGCCGAAAATCGGGCTTCTGCCGCAAGACGGCGCCGCGGACAATCAGTGAAGCGAGATGAATCCCAGCTTCAGCGCTTCGGCGATCGCGCCGACGCGGTTGGTCGCACCGAGCTTCTTGAAGGCATTGCCGAGATGAAAGCGGACGGTAACCGACGAACGACCGAGCAAAGCGGCCGCTTCATCCGTCGTCTTGCCCTGCGCGATCAGATCGAGACATTCGCGCTCGCGCACCGTCAGCCGCAGGATCTCGCCGCTTTCGCCGGGCAGCAGCGAGAGACGCTGGAGCGTGTCGTGAAAATGATGCGCCATGACAAAGATCGGATCGTGGGCGTTCTCATAGACGCTCTGCCATTGATCGTCCGGCAGCCGGTCGCGCCAATAAGCGGCGACGGTCGCGTAGCCGCCGCCGGGGAGATGCATCGGGATCAGCACGGATTGCGTCAGGCAGGCGCGATCGAGATAGGACCAGGCACGCTGGCGACGCGAGTCGGTGCAGACCCACTCGCGGATCGTCGTCACATCGATCGGCACCGATCGCCGCAGCCCGGCGAGATACATCGGATCGCTGACGGCGAACTGACCCCAGACATCCTCGAACTGATTGGGGAAATTGCGCAGATGGAGTTTGATCGGGCGCAGTTTGCCGTTCGGCCCGACCGGATTGCGGACGAATCCGTAATCGACGGTCTGGAATCCGAAATCGGCGATGGCACTGGCCAGCGAATCGAAGGCGGTGTCGAAATGCGAGACCGCCTCAAGATCCGCAACGAAGTCTCGAATGAGCTTGTTCATCGGTCCCCGCCGTTTTTGGGGCATGCGGAGTATATCACTTTTCGGCCTCGACACAGGGCCGCGCCCGCCGGCATGATGCGTACCTTCGCATCCGCAGATTCCTTATGCCTTCCCTGTAGTTAGAGGCGAATTCGGCGGCCCGCCCGTTGGCCCTGCGGGACGCCGCGGCGCGGGCGGGATCGCTGCGACGCCGGAACGGCCATCCATTCGAGATCCGGCGGGAGACGCAACCGATGAGCGAAGTGACGGCAACAAGCGAGCTGGCGCAAACGGCGACACGCATCGCGCGACGCCGCTATCTCCTCGGCATGGTCATGGTCGTGGGCGGCGCAATCTGCCTTTCGATAGCCGGCGTGACGCTGCGCTTCGTCGAGCAGGCCGACGGCTGGCAGTTGCTGTTCTACCGTTCGATCATCTTCTCGGCGACGCTGCTGATCTGGCTGGTGCTGCGGTACAGGACGAAACTGCAGCAGGCCTTTCGTCAGGTCGGCTGGATGGGAATCCTGATCGCCGCCGTGATGGGCACGTCGTTCGTCGGCTATCTGTTGGCACTCACCCTTACGACGGTGGCGACCGCGATGGTGGTGATGGCGGCGGGGCCGGTCTGCGTCGCGCTGATGGGTTGGGCGATCCTCAAAGAACGGGTTGGACCGCGCACCTGGTTTGCAATCGCGGTTGCCGTCGCGGGGCTGATCGTCACGGTGGTCGAGGGCATCGGCGGCGGCTCGCTCGCCGGGATCCTGTTCGCCTTCCTCGCGATCTTCACCTTCTCGCTGATGATCGTGCTGCTGCGCGGCGGCCGCGCGACCGACATGCTGCCGGCCGCGTTCCTCGCCGGCCTCATCGCGGCGGCGATTTCGGCAACGCAGGTCGAGTCTTTCGTGCTGACGCCGCATGATTTCAACATCGCACTCATCCTCGGCATCGTACAGAACGCCGGGGGATTCGTGCTGCTGGCGCTCGGCACGCGTTATGTGCCGGTGGCACAAGTCGGTCTGCTGGGACTGACCGAACCGGTTCTCGCAATTCTCTGGGCCTGGCTCGGCGCCAACGAGGTGCCGACGATGCTGACGCTGATCGGCGGAATCTGCGTGATCGGCGCCGTTGCCTTCAACGCGGCGGCGGGCCTGAAACAGCCGCATCCGGACGAGGCGGCGCCGTAGGCGCGGGTCGCGCCTACTCGTCCAGCGGCGTCGTATAGGCGCGCGTGATGCCGCCATCGACCATCAGGCTCTGCCCGGTCATGTAGCTCGATTCGTCGCTCATCAGAAAGAGCGCCGCGGCGGCAACCTCGTGCGGTTCGCCGAAGCGACCGAGCGGCATATGCACGCGGCGGCGTTCGAGCGCCGCCTTGTCCGCGATCAGATGCTCGATCAGTTCGGTCCGGACCGGGCCGGGGCAGAGCGCGTTCGCGCGGATATTCTGCCGCGCATAGACCATGGCGATTTCCTGCGTCATCGCGACGACCCCGCCCTTCGCCGTTGCGTAGGCGACCTGCGGCGTCGCCGAACCGAGGAAGGCCGTCATCGATCCCATGTTCACGATGGCGCCGCGCCCGGCGCGCAGCATCGCCGGAATTGCGGCGCGACAGCCGAGAAAGACGCCGGTCAGATTGACCGCGATCGTCTTGTCCCAGCTCGCGAGCGGAGTATCGACCGGGCCCGCATCGTCTGGCATTGCGATGCCGGCATTGTTGAAGATGCCGTCGAGCGCACCGAATTCCTTTTCAGCCGCCGCGACCATCGCATGGCAATCCGCTTCTTTGGTCACGTCGCTGCGGATCGCAATCGCGCGGCCGCCCTCCTTGACGATACCGGCGGCGACCTTCTCGGCATCGGCCAGATTGATGTCGGTTACGACGACCGCCGCGCCCTCGCGCGCAAACAACTCGACGCTGGCGCGGCCGAGATTACGCCCGGCGCCGGTGACGACGATCGATCGACCCTGCAGGCGCATGGATCACGATTCCTTCGGTACCGCCGCGACGCGACGGGACCAGTATCCGCTCAACCGCCGGGTGGCGGAAAGGGTGTCGGATCGAGGAAACGCCGGACGACGTTCTCCATGATCCGGCTGACATTATTATTGTAATTGTGGTGCGACAGCGAGCCGCCCCAGGAAATCGAGCTGGTCGAGAACACCGCGCCGCCGTTCGGGCATTCGAAGAACGCCATGTCGCAGCGAACCAGCTTCTGGGTTTCGCCGTTGATCGCAGACTGGGTGTGATTGAACTCTTCCTTGACCCAGTGATAGGCGTACGAAAACGTATCGGCGAGGGCGACGATCAATGTGTGCGGCGGCGTCCCGAGCGCGAAATCGACGCGATCGATCTCCCAGCCCGCGGCACCGCCGCCGACCAGGCCGAAATCGCCGATCGCCTCGTCGCGCCCGATCCCTTCGAAGATGAACGCGGCACGTGGATCCTCGCTCTCACCGGTGCGGCGGTAAGGCTCGGCGCGATCGAAACCCTGCGCCGTGAAACCGGTGCCGGCGACCTTCTGCGGTGCATGTCCCATGCGCCGCCACAGACCGCCGAGCTCGCCGGTGAACTGCATGTAATAGTCGCCGCCTTCGGAATAGCAGCCGCGCATGCCGTCTTCGGCGCGGCGCATTTCCATCGCCCCCGGAAATGCATCGGAAAACGCGACGCGCCAGTAGAAGCCGTTGGCGCCGGCATAGAGAAACCGGCCGCCACGCGCCTTGTACCCTTCGACGGCATCGAGCATCTCGCGTGTGTAGTACTCGGGATGCGTCCCGGTCACGACGCAGCGGTAATCCGCCAGCAACCCGACGCCTTCTTCATGCAGATCTTCGTCGGTGATGATGTCGTAGGCGATCTCTTTTTCTTCGAACCAGTCTGCGATGTGCAGATCGGCGTTGAACTCCCAGATGTCCGAATCGAGCCGCATATGCACGATCGGCCGCAGGCGCGACACGAAATAGACCGGGCTGCCGTCTTCGTGACTGTCATAGTTCGACTGGCCGTATTGCCAATGCGACTCGAGGAACTGCTCCTGCGCGCCGAGGACGAGGAAGCTGGTCGAGACATTCTCGCCGAAAGCCCAGTCGGTGATCATGTGATGATTGCTGTACGCGAGATAGCTCGCGGTTGGAATCAGATAGGCGAGATCCGATTGCCGCGTACCCCGCTTCGGGCGGACAAAAAAGACGATGGTGTCGCGCTCGTCCTCTTGGGTGAGTTCGACCGCGTAGACTCCGCTCTTCAGATCGTCGGGGACGACATACTCGAAATCGGTTTCCCAGCCGCAGTCGTAGAGATCGTGGCGGTGGAAGTGGATCGCGCTGTAGTGCCCCGGCTGCTTCTTCCAGTCATATTCGGTGTCGTTCCAGCGCCAGCCTTTTTGCGCGCGGGTCGGCAGATTGACGACACGCCCGTGACGGCGATGGACCGAAATGTCGCTGACCTTCGCCGTCGGGATGTCGCGCGAAAAATCCCACGCAGCGACGATATCGCTCGCCAGCGACGCGGGCACGCGATCGTGCAGCGTCTCGCATTCGGACTCGTCGAGCGCGCGCGAGGCGACGCGCGGGCTGTCGATGCAACCGTCGTAATGGCCGGTGGCCACACCGCTTGCGCCATTCCATGCCGCCATCAGGAAATCGCCGCCGGCGGCGGGCCGGATCGACACGGTTTCCTCGACGCTGCCGGCGCCCAGGCCGCCCGCGAACGAGGCCAGCGGCTGTTGCGAGACGGTTGCCCTGCCGCTCGCCGCATCGAAGCTTGCGGTCACGAAGGTCCAGTTGTGTTTGAGCAGCGGCACGCCGGTCGAAATCTGCACGCGACCGCCGGCACCGTCGCCCAGCACCAGCGCCGCACAACCGCGATCGTCGAGGATCAATCCGTAGCCTGCGCTTTGGTCGTCGTCCCAGTTGCCCATGATCGCCTGCGCCCGGTCGCCCACCATGGTCGGAAACGCATAAGCCTGCAGGGTGAAGGACTCGAGCTGGAACGATGCCGCATCGTCGATCCGCACATAAGAGCCGGCATGGGTTTCCTGGAAGCGCGCCGGATATTCGCCCTCGAACGCGGCCGCGACCGGGATCGTCCTTATGCCGGGGCCTTTGGGGTTGCTGTCGCCGTTGCGCACGCGCAACAGGCGCGCGCGATACTTGCCCACGAGTTCGCTCGATATTTTGAAGGCGACGGTCTCGCCCGGCTGAATCGACCAACGATCGGCGTAACCCAGAATGCGGTACATGCGCGCGTTCCCGCGGCGTCAGTCGACGGCGGGCTTGTTGCCCGTCGCCTGTTCCCAGCGGGCCTGGAACACGGCCCACAACGCATCGCCCAGATGCGCAAAAACCCGGTCGCCGTCATACCGGATCGGATCGCCGCGCCGCGGGCCGACCTGGGCGAGGCAATAACCATCGCCATAGGTCGCGATCATCAACTTTTTGCGCGCCGACCCATCGCGAAAGATCACAAGGAGGCGGCGGAGATCGGTCGAATGCGGCCCGAACGGATGTTCCTTGTATTCGCGCGCCAGATCGGTGCGCGCCGGATCGATCTTCATCATGGACGACACCCCGGATGCGTGGCGGCGGCTATCCGAATGGAAATTCGCGCACGGGTCAAGCGCCGCGAGGCCGCCCTGCCTTGCCTGCCGTCACCGGGCTTCGCTATTCTCGCGAGCAATCGTGAAGGACGCGGCAATCGCGCCAAAGCGATCGCCATAACAGGGGGATATCATGGCCGACCGCATCGACAGCATCGTCAGCCGGTTGCGCAAGGACGGCATCCGCCATGTCCGGTTCGAACTGCCCGACATGCACGGCGTCTCGCGCTACAAGCTGATTCCGACCGACAAGGTCGCCGGCTATGCGCGCAAGGGCCTCAACATGTATGGCGGGATCCTCGCGCTCGATACCGCGTCGTCGGTCGTGCCCGGCACCGGCCTCAACGAGGAAGTGAATTATCAGGATTCGATGCTGTTTCCGGATTTCGACACGCTGATCCCGATTCCGTGGATGGACGGCACCGCCAAGGTGGTGTGCGACATCTCGATGAACGGCGTGCCGCTCGAATCCTCGCCGCGCCGCGTGCTGCGCCGGCTGATCGAGGAGGCGAACAAGCTCGGTTACGACGTCGTCATGGGCCACGAATTCGAGTTCTATTTCCTGACCAAGGAAATGGAACCGTTATTCGGCGGCGTGCATATCTTCAATTCGGTACGCAACGAGTATGTGCCCGAGATCAGCGAACTGGTCGATCAGCTCGAGGCGCTCGGGATCGATATCATCACGCATAACTGCGAATATGCCGGCTCGCAGTTCGAGATCAATTACGGGCCGGGCAAGAACCTCGCCGGCGCCGACAAGGCCTTCACCTTCAAGAATGCGGTCAAGGAACTCTCGCACCGCATGGGCTATCACGCGACCTTCATGTCGAAACCCTGGGTCGATCGCGCCGGCTCGGGCTGTCACTATCATATCAGCCTGGTGAACCGGCGCGGCGGCAAGAACGCGTTTCTCGATCCCAAGGACAAAGACGGCCTCTCCGCCACCTGCCGCTCGTTCGTGCAGGGGATCGTCGATCACGGCGCCGCGATGATGCCGCTGATTAGCCCGACGCCGAACTGCTATCACCGCCTCAAGCCGCATACGTTCGCGCCGAGCCGCATCTCATGGGGCATCGAGGACCGCACTGCGATGGTGCGCGTCAAGGCAAGCAAGGACGAAGCGACGCATATCGAAATGCGCGCTGCATCGGCCGTTTCGAATCCCTATCTCAGCGCGGCAGCGACCCTTGCGGCGGGGCTCATCGGCATCAAGAAGAAGCGCAAGCTGCAGGCCGCGGTCAAAGGGCCAGCCGAGGAAGATATGAGCCTGCCCCTCTTTCCGCAGTCGCTCGAAGCGGCCCTCGATGCGCTCGCCGCCGACAAGGAGATGCAGGCGATGCTTGGCAAGGATCTCGTGCATGTGTTCACGGTCTTGAAGCGCTACGAGCTGGCACGCTTCCATGCCCATGTCACCGACTGGGAACGCAACGAATACATGGACGTGCATTGAGCGGGCTGTTGCGCGGCGCGGCAATACCGCACACCAACCAGATTTGTCATCGCCGGGGGGGGG